>JAYVYA010000367.1:0-4819 GCA_043784745.1 Hyphomicrobiales bacterium | reverse complement strand
CGGCGGCGCTGGGCGGCGGAGGCTTCCATCGTATCTTCCACGCCGCGCAGCTGGAATTGCGTGCCGGAGAGGCCCGTGGCCGGGGCCGGCTTTTCCTGCGCCAGGGCAGGGGCGCAGCCAAACGCCAGCACCAGGGCAAGATGCCGCGTCAGTTGGTGGGCTGTCTGGTTCAGGGGCATGGCAGCGGGGTCATGATTCGATTCCCACTCTATCGCGTCGAAAAATGTCCGCAACACGGCAGAGTTGCGGGGGGTGCCTCAAACTTGCCGGGCGAGCAGCAGTGCCCCTTCCAGCGGGTCGGCCAGCGGCGGGGAAAGGGCTGCGGCAATTTCTGCCGGAAGCCAGGGGGTAATCGCCGCGCTGAGGCCGCCAATCAAACTCACGCGCGGCGCACCCGCCCGGATGATCTGGCGGGCCATGCCGGAAAGTCCCAGGGCGGCCTGGCGCACGATGGCGAGGGCCACAGCATCGGCCTCATCGGCGGCGGCAAATATCTGCGGGGTGAAGGCCGCATAGTCCCGTGACAGGGCGGTGCGCGACCATTCCACCAGTTTGGCGGGCGTGCCGTCAAATTGCACCATCACCGCCCGTGTTGCCGGACTGGCCTGGACAATGCCGTCATGGGCCAGCAGGGCCTGCTGCATCAGGCTGCGACCCATCACGGCGCCCGAACCCTGATCCCCCAGCACAAAGCCGTGCCCGCCAAGGCTGAGGCGCTGGCCCCGGATGAGGGCGAAGCCTGCCGAACCGGTGCCCGCAATGACAATGCCGCCATCCCCGCCCCGGTGCGCGCCAAGGCAGGCGGCGCAGCCATCGCTGTCTACCCTGACCGAAGCAAAAGGCAGGGCGGCGCGCTCAACTCTGGCGCATTGCTCCGGGCCAGTGGCTCCGGCAAGGCCCAGCCCGGCATGGATCTGGTCCAGCGGGATATGACCCGCCGCTTCTGTGGCGGTGGCAATGATATTGGCAAGGGCGCTGTCAAACGCCTGATAGATATTGGCAAGGCCACCCTCTGCCTCGCCCGCGATATTTCCCGCACTGTCGCGGATGCGGGCGCGGCATCTTGTGCCGCCGCCATCGATGCCAAGGAAATAGCTGTTGGGGGGCCGGGCATTCATGCGGGCGGCGGGTCCACCGGGCGCGGGCGGCCATGATCATCCACCGCGACAAAGGTGAAGGTGGCATCCGTCACCTTGTCGCGCGTGGTGGACATGAAGCGCCGCGCCCACGCCTCGATATGGATGCGCATCGACGTGCGCCCGACATGCTCCACCTCGGTATAGACGCAGAGCACGTCACCCACCCGCACCGGCTGGATGAACATCATCGTATCCACCTTGATGGTGACAACCCGCCCCTTGGCCCGGTCTACGCCGGCAATGCCGCCCGCAATATCCATCTGCGACAGCACCCAGCCGCCAAAAATATCGCCATTGGCATTGGTGTCGGCCGGCATGGCAATGGTGCGCACGGTGAGTTCGCCTCGGGGGGCATCGGGCAGGGGCGCGGGCATGGGCAGGGTCCGGAGCGGAATTTGGCGAGAGGATGGCAGGGGCAGGCCGGTTTTTCAAGCGCTATCAGTCAGGCGGGGAGCAGCGGAGCAAGCTTCAGGCATCCTGCCCGGAACGGCGTTCCAGCACCACATGCGCCGCATATCCCCGGTAATAAACCTGGCTCCGGCAGGCAAGCCCCTGTGCCGCCGCAATCGCCTGCGCCGCTTCCAGAAGTTCTGCACGCGGAAATACCTGGAACCAGCTGAGCCATTGGCGCAATCCGGCGCGGAACCAGCGGGGCAGGCCGTCCTGCCCGCCAAAATCCACCACATGCAGCGCGCCGCCCGGTGCCAGATGGCTGGCCGCTTGCGCCAGTACGTTCTGCCAGGGCGGGATCATCGACAAGGAATAAGAGATGAAAATCCGCTCGAATTTTTCGCGCCCGAACAGCGCGGCGGGCTCAAACGCCGTCGCATCGGCCAAGGCCAGCTGCACTCGCCCTGCCAGCCCGGCCTTTTGCACCGCAGCCTTCGCCGTCACCAGCATCTGGCTCGAAACATCCAGCCCGAAACATTGCGCCCCCGGCCAGGCCTGCGCCACTTTCACCAGATTGCGCCCGGTTCCGCAGGCAATTTCCAGCACGGCCCCGCCAGCCGGCACGGCCAAAGCCGCAATCATCCGGTCGCGCCCCAGCAGATAGGGTTTGCGGGTAAAATCATAGATGTAGCGCTGGTAGCGATACATCCGGTCCATATTCAGGCTGGCCGCGCTCATGCCGCCGCTTTCAGCCCATAGAGGTGGAAGCCGCCATAGATCGAGGAGCGGTCGCGCGCCGTCATTGCCCGGCAGGCGGCTTCGTCACAGGCCCAGCGGTCGAGAATGGCCTGGGGCACCCGCCCCGGCAGCAGCGAGGCTTCAGCAGCGGTGCGGAAAATCACCCGGGCACCCGGTTTGGCAGTGCGGGTGATCTGCTGCCACAGCGCCGTCAAATCGGCATCATTCATCCAGTCCTGCGCATCCAGAAGCACATAGCGGTCAAGACTCTGGTCCGGCCGGGCGGCGAGGTAGACGGTAAAGGACTGGTGCAGCACCTCGACCCGCTCCGCCCGCTCGCGCACCAGCGCAAAATTACCGCGCTGGAGGTAGGGTGGCAAGGATGCGCCGGGCGTTTTGGAATAGGCGCGGCCAAACGCCTGGGCGGCGAAATAATTGTCGCTGAGGTCAAAATCACAGGCCAGCCGCTCCAGCCGCGCCCGTAAGACCTGGGTGATCCCGCCCGGCGCTGACCCCGCAAGGGCATGATATTGCGCCGGGGGAATGCCAAGGCCAAAGAGCGAAGCTGGCTGGTTCACCAGCCAGCGCACAAACTTCTGCTCGAAAATCGGAGCCAGAACCGTTTCGAAAATCTGGCGCTGCTGGGCGGTCGAGGTCGCCGCCAGCATTTTGCGCGGATCACGTCCGTAGAGGCGTCCGAGCCAGTGCGTTGCGCCGATGAAATTGCCGAGCAGGCCGTGGGTGTAGAGATTGCGGGCGAAGACCGAAATGCGCCGCCGCAGCCGCCAGTTGCGTCCGTCCCAGAATTTCCGGGTGGACTCATCCAGATGCGGGCGCAAGAACGTCTGGTAAGCCCCGATATTGGCGGAATCATTGGCGCTGGCAAGAAAGCGGTGGAACGTCTCGTAATCGGGCAAATAGCGCGCCGCGCACAGCTTTAGCTTGTTGAGGCTGATATGGGCGCCATTGAGGTCCAGCGCCGTGATCTTGCCGGGGTTGGCGACAAGATAGCTCATGACATTGCAGCCACCCGATGCAATCGCCACAATATGCTGCCCCGGCTCAATCCGCATCGCCTCCATGTCAATCAGGGGGTCTTCCCAGATTTGCGCATAAACCAGCCCGCGAAAAGCTAGGGTAAACGCCCGCTCCAGCAGCCCGGTCTTGCTCAGCTTTTCCGCCCGGTGCACGGCGGAGGACAGGTTTTGCCGGGTCTGGGCGCTGCGGGTCAACGGCATCTCGCTTGAATGATTATTAGATGGGAAGGCCCGGTTATGTGGAAGCGGTGACGGATTTGTGACGGGGCGTGCTGGGATGCGACCGGGATGGCCGCTGGTGCGGTGCTGCAAGGGGTGTTTGGAAGGCACGCAATGCCGCCTCTCAAGGGCGACCGGGACGGTCGCGTTCCCTTGCCGAATTGACCAGTCAGACGGTTCATTGTATATGTAAATCCCATAGTATGATGTTGGGATCGGAAATGCACGCCGTCTGTGAGACAAGACTTTTTGAGCGGAACGCGGAGGCAGCGGGCATGTCGCGGGATGAAATTGAGGCCTTCGTCATTTTTCTGGCGGCCAACCCTGAAGCTGGCGATGAGTTGCAGGGCACAGGTGGTTGCCGCAAAATAAGGGTAGCGGGAAAAGGCAGAGGCAAAAGCGGCGGCTACCGCATTATCACGTTTTTCACTGGCCCAAACTTGCCGATTTTTCTTCTGGCTGTTTTTTCAAAGGGCGAAAAAACTAACCTGAACCAGGTTGAACGCAACGGGTTGGCAAAGCTTACATCGGTGCTAGTGTCTGAATACAAGTCGAACCCGAATTGGATAAAGGAGTCAAAACCATGACCAAAACGGCCTTTGACAGAATCTCCGCCGGGCTGAACGAAGCCATATCCATTGTGCGCGGAGAAGCAGAGCCTGCCCGCCTTCACATGCCCCCAGAGCTGGATGTTAAGGCCATCCGCAAATGCACGGGATATTCGCAGGAGAAATTCGCGCAGGTCTTCGGCTTCACACTTGAGCAAATCCGCGCGTGGGAACAATCACGCAACCGGCCACTGGGCGGCGTGCGCGCTTATCTTATGCTGATCGCGCGCGACCACGCCAAGGTGGCCCGAATGCTAGGAGAGGCAGGCGAGAAGTGGGCGGCTTGATCAGACGTTCTGGCGATGAGAAATGCTGATTAAAATCTTTGACGACGGCCCAAATAACCGCAACGACAAGGTTTAAAGGCCCCCTCAGGCCGCCACATCCCCCCTCGCAATAACCGCCGAATAATCCCCCTCCGCTTCCGCCTTTGACAAATCATGCGCCGCCTGCAAATTCAGCCAGAAGCGGGCACCGGTGCTAAAATAGCGGCCAAGGCGGATGGCGGTGTCGGCGGAGACGTCGCGCCGCTCGCGGATGATGTCCGAGATGCGGTTGCCCGGCACGCCCAAGGCCTTGCCAAGGGCACTGGCAGACAGGTCCAGCGGCCTCAAAAATTCTTCCAGCAACACTTCACCGGGATGCGTGCGGATACGGGGCATGCCTCACTCCTTCAACGAGTGTCGAC
>JAYVYA010000366.1:0-2192 GCA_043784745.1 Hyphomicrobiales bacterium | reverse complement strand
GCAGGGAGCCTTCGGCCCGGACATAGTCGCCCTCGGTCAGGTTGGTTTTCAGGCGCGCGATGGTCTTTTCGTTGAAAATCACCACCTCGTTCCAAAGGGGTGTTCTTCACCCATTCGCCATCCTTCTGGTAGTCGGCGTTGGCGGCAATCGATACGCGGGTCAGCTTGTCAAAGTGCTTGATCTTGCCGACACGACCGACGATCTGGAATTTTGCGAAATCGAACATGGCTTTTCTCCGTGGCAGCGGCGGGAGGAATTCTCGCTCGCTATGCGTGTTCAATTCAGACGGGAAAGCCCTGCCAGAGCCCTCGCCCTTGCGAGGGTCAAGCGGAGCGCTGAGCCACGCCCGGCGACGGGAATTTTGAGAGGGCATTTTCCGCCCGGCCGCGAGGAATGGCCGGCCTTGCGGCCAGGGGAAAATTCTCGTCGCCAGTGGCCGCCGGCCGGGCGACCGGATGCAAGACAACGCATTCAAAGCGAGCGGGAATTTTTCCCGCCTGATCCGGGAAATTTTTGCCATGGATATGCTGAAATTCTGGACGTCGATGCACCGGCCAATGCCGGGATGAAAAAGCTTGAGCGGAACGATTGCCCAACCCCCGAACTTCAGCGGCGAACGAAACCGGTGGATAACCCCGGACGCGGCGGGTGTTGGTCCAACAAAGAAGCCTTGCGCATCTTTCCAGCCGGCAAAATGGCGAGAAACCAGTATGTCAGGCAGCTCATAACTACTAACCGCGAGGGCTTTGGGCAGCTCGGTTGCCAATCATCAACCTGCGGAGTGGATACCCAGGCAGTCAAACCCAACCCTGCCAACGAAAACCGGCGGGGCAGTCGCCTGGACTGAGATTCGAGCCGAGCGCAGGGAATGGCAGGCATCAACGGCACGGAAGCCACAGCCATCCAAAACAATGGAAAACACCTCAGCGCTTCCTGTGCCATTTTCAGCGCCAAACCGCCGCGCTTGTCGGGTCAGAAAAATGAACGATAATTTCACCATCGTGAAGAACCCCGGCCTCGCTCTGCGTCAGAATGTACCGTCATATCTCGCGCTGTTTCAAACCCGGTCGATACGAGCAGTTGAAGAAGCGAGCGACTTCCGCACCGCCTGCAGCACAATCTTGAGAAACTGCGGCGACAGCTTTTTCAACGGGCGTCTTGGCGGCTCCAGGACGAAGGACCGCTCCAAAATATCGTAATTATATTCCGACACAGTGATCCATGCCTGCTTGTGCTCGCGCAAGCCGATCCGGCGGATTTCCAGTGGCGGCACTTCGATTGCCGTCTGACCGGCCATCGGCGGCGTGCCGGAGATGGGCAGCAAGGCCAGGTGAGTCAAACCGTTGCCATCGCGCGAAGCGATAGCGACACAGACCGGGCGGTCTTTGCGTCCGGCATCTTCACCCTGATCGCGTTGCCAACCCCATAAATAGGGGTATGAAGGCAGCACATCGCCGCTGCTGATTTCAAAGGCTTCCTTGCTCACGACGTTTCGCCCAACACCCGGTCAATCTCGGCAATAAATATCCGCGCCAGTTCCGGCGGCGTCTCGCCTGTCATGTAGACGCGCTGCGGATCGCCCTGGCGACGCAACCGCTCAAAATCCTCTATCGCCATCATGACAAAGCGATCCTTGCGGTGCTCGGTTATGATCACCGGCTCGCGCGCAGCAATTGCTTTGACATCGCCCAGATTTTTGTCGAGATCGACGGTTGAGAAACGACGCATCAAAATGTCCTTCTTGCACCCTAATATCTATATATACGGGATAAATGCTCCAACTCCAAGCGTCAATTGTTCACCCGCTTGGCCTTTAGCCGCTGCCCCATTAGCGCCATCAGCATTGGCCCCAGCGCAAACTCCCCTGCCCTCGCCTTCTCGGTCAAGGCCCGGAGATAGCCGCCAGCTGATTTGATCGCCGGTGAGCCATTGACGCTGGTGATTGTCGCGCCAGCGACGGTGCCCGGCACATTCTTGGCCTCAGACGAATGCTCGCTGCGCTGCAAAATGGTCGCAACCACCACGGCGGCCTCAGTTTCTCCCAGCACGGCAATGGCATCGCGCCAGGCGTCCGGGCTGATCCCAAGCATAGGCCGCAACAGCCGCACGCTGTCCAGAAATTCCGGCCAGGTGCGGATCGACCCGCCGCTGGCGTAATCCCGAACATCAGGGCAGGCTTCCAGCACCATGC
>JAYVYA010000365.1:0-6753 GCA_043784745.1 Hyphomicrobiales bacterium | reverse complement strand
CCATTTCCAGATATTCATCCTGGCTGCATTTGTGGAAGCCAAGCCAGAGGCCAAAACGGTCGGAGAGCGAGACTTTTTCTTCCACCGCTTCGCCGGGATTAATGGCGGTGCTCCTCTCGTTTTCCATCATGTCCCGCGGCAGCAAATGGCGGCGGTTGGAAGTGGCATAGAAAATTACATTGTCTGGTCGCCCCTCAATGCCGCCTTCCAGAACGGCTTTCAGCGATTTGTAGGAGGTGTCGTCGCCGTCAAACGACAGATCATCACAAAAAATAATGAAGCGGTGAAGTGAGTCGCGCAAAAGGCCCATCAGGACGGGGAGGCTGTCAATATCCTCTCGGTGAATTTCAATCAGCTTCAGCCCGCCGCCCGCCGCTGCATTCACCGCCGCATGGGTGGCCTTGACCAGGCTGGATTTGCCCATGCCGCGCGCCCCCCACAGCAGGGCATTGTTGGCGGGCAAGCCCCGGGCGAAGCGGCTGGTGTTTTCCACCAGCAAGTCGCGCACCCGGTCAATCGCGTGCAGCAGGGCGATTTGGACCCGGTTGACCTTTGGCACCTTTTGCAGGCTGGATCCGTCAGCGTGCCAGACAAAGGCCTCGGCACCGGCAAAGTCGGGCATGGCAGGCGTTTTGGGGGCGAGGGCTTCAAGCGCCCGGGCGATGCGCTCCAGAACGGCGAGGTCTTGCGGGTCGGGGTTCATTGAAAGTCTCACTGGTGGGGCATTCCCTTCGCCCGCCCTTTGCGGGAGAAGGTGGCGCGCGGCGCCGGATGAGGGCCTTTCCGCCGCAAGATATGGTTCTGGCGGCCCTCACCCTGGTGCAAAGGCACCGTCCCTCTCCCGCGAAGGGCGGGCGAGGGTTATGCTGGCTTGAAGCTGGACACGCCGCCGTGCGCTGCCGACCATTCAGCGGGCTGGGCCAGAAATTTCTCCACCTCTGCCAGCGTTGCAGCCGGAAAAGTGTTGCTGGCCCTGGCGACCTTCAGCACGTCCTTCCAGGTGGTGAGGTAATGCAGGGTCACCCCTAGCGCCGCCATGTCGGTACGCGCGGAGGGAAAAATATCGTAGAAGAAAAACACCAGAGCGTGGTCGCATTTCTGGCCGGAGGCGCGCAAAGCCTCGACAAAATTGACCTTGCTGCGCCCGTCGGTGGCCAGATCCTCGACCAGCAGCGCCCGCGCCCCTTCCTTCACCTCGCCCTCGATCCGGGCGTTGCGGCCAAAGCCTTTCGGTTTTTTGCGGATATATTGCATCGGCAGCATCATCTTATCGGCCAGCCAGGCGGCATAGGGAATGCCCGCCGTTTCACCGCCCGCAATCACGTCCAGTGCCTCGCAGCCAATGTCCTGCTCAATGATCGTGTTGGCAAAATCCACCAAAGTGCGGCGCAGGCGCGGAAAGGCGATGACTTTGCGCATGTCGGTATAGACCGGGCTGGCCCAGCCGGAAGTGAAAATATAGGGCGGATCAATGCTGAAATGGATCGCCTTGATCTCCAGCAGCATTTTGGCCGCGAGTTCGGCGATGCGGGTTTTTTCGGTAGCAGTTGACATGGTTTTTTCCATGGAGGACCGGGACAGGTAGCGCCTTGTGGCGCGACATGCCCCGGTCGTCAACCGCAAGCCAGCTGGCCAGCGGTTTTTGGCAGTGCCGGGTCAGGCGCTTTTGATCTGGCCTGCGACCATTTCGGAAACATATCCGAAGATATTGCCGATGATCATCGAGATGACGATGGACACGAGCGGATTGGCCAGCGAAGCTTCGGTGAGGTTATCAGCGGTCGCCTTGCCGAGCAGGAATAAGGCAGCTGTTGAGGCATATCCGTAAACCATCGACGGGATCGCCGAGAGCGCCGGCAGTTTGGCAGCCATCACGAGGATAAACACGGTGACACCAACGGCCAATGGCGCAGCGAATGCGCCCAGCGAGCCCAGCACTTTGGTGACCAGAATCAGGGCAATCCAGGCCATCAGCGCACCAAAAGCGTTGGCGACGACCGAGTTTGTCAAACCGGTTGTCTTGCCGCCACAACCATAGAAACTGGCCCACGCGATAAACGCTGCCCAGAGATGCAGGCCCGGTAAAAAGCCGATAAAAAGATAAGTCGCCACAGCACCGAGCACACTGATGCCAACGGCAAGAGCCGTAATCATGTCCATGTTTTCCTCCCTCAAGCCCGGAAAATTTGGTTGAAATTCACTTGGATTTTTCCGGCACACAAGAATTATGCACAATCGCCACGAAAACGCCATAGAGGTTAATGGCAATTAATGCGGGATCGTCCGTGAAAGCAGCATGGCTGGACAGAAGCCCGCGTCCGCTGCATTTTGTGCGACAGGAATCAACCGGGGGCCAGGCATGGATTTGCGCTTTACCGCAGAAGAAGCAGCGTTCCGGGACGAAATGCGCGGGTTTTTCAGATCAGCCCTGACGCCAGAGCTGCGTCGCCGGTTTTCAACCGGAACCCATTCCGAAAAATCGGCCATGGTGGACTGGGTGCGTATTTTGCATGATCGCGGCTGGTCGGTGCCGCACTGGCCGGTGGAATGGGGCGGCACCGGCTGGGACCCGGTGCGCCAATATATTTTTCAGGACGAGATGCAGCAGGCGGGTGCGCCGCAGGTGGTGCCGTTCGGGGCCAGCATGTTGGGTCCGGTTCTGATCCAGTTTGGCAGCCAGGCGCAGAAACACCGCTTCCTCCCGCGCATCGCCCGTCTGGAGGACTGGTGGTGCCAGGGCTTTTCCGAGCCGGGTGCGGGGTCTGACCTCGCCAGCCTGACAACCTCGGCCCGGCTGGAGGGCGATCACTACATCGTCAACGGCCAAAAGACCTGGACGACGCTGGGGCAATATGCCGACTGGATTTTCTGCCTCGTGCGCACAGATGTCCGCGCCCGCAAGCAGCAGGGTATCACGTTTGTGCTGGTTGACATGAAGACCCCCGGCGTCACCGTCCGCCCGATCCAGACGATCGACGGGGGCCACGAGATCAACGAAGTGTTTTTCGACGATGTCCGCGTGCCCGTTGAAAACCGCGTCGGCGAGGAAAACCGTGGCTGGGACTATGCCAAATTCCTGCTCGGCAACGAGCGCACCAGCATTGCCCGCATCGGCTCTTCCAAACACCGCCTGCGCAAAATCCGCCAGATGGCGGCCATTACCCTCGACCAGGGCCGGCCCTTCCTCGAAAACCGGCGCTTTGCTGAAAAACTCTGCGCCCTGGAAGTGGAACTGAAAGCGCTGGAAATGACGCAATTGCGCGTGGTGGCGGGGGAAACCAGACACCCGTCCGGCCAGCCTGACCCGGCTTCCTCGATCCTGAAAATCAAGGGTTCGGAAATCCAGCAGGCGACCACCGAATTGCTCCTGGAAGTCATTGGCCCCTGGGCCATGCCCCGCTTGCCCGAGCCTGGAGCGGGTTCCAACGAGCCACAGCCCGGCCCCGGCTGGGCGGCGCTGGTTGCGCCCGATTATTTCAACATGCGCAAAGTCTCGATCTATGGCGGATCGAACGAAATTCAGAAAAGCATCATTGCCAAGGCAATTCTCGGGCTGTGAAATTTTGGGGGCAGGGAATGGATTTTGATTTTTCCGAAGAGCAATCGCTGCTGCATGACAGTGTGACGCGGCTGCTGGCCGACCGCTACGGGTTTGCGGCGCGCAAGGGCTTTTTGGCCGCGCCGGAGGGCTGGTCCCCGGCAATGTGGGGCCATTATGCCGATCTTGGCCTGCTGGCCCTGCCTTTCGCCGAAGAATATGGCGGCTTTGGCCTTGGCGCAACCGAGACGATGATTGTGATGGAAGCCTTTGGCGCGGCGCTGGCGCTGGAGCCCTACCTGCCTTCGGTCATCCTGTGCGGGGGCATCCTGCGCCATGCTGCCTCGCTTGAGCAGAAAGCCCGTTTTCTGCCCGCGCTGCTGGCGGGGGAGAGCCGCTTTGCGCTGGCGCAGATGGAAGCACAGTCGCGGCATGATCTGGCAGACGTGGCCCTGACGGCCCAACGGACCGGGGCGGGCTATGTCCTGCAAGGGGCAAAATCCCTGGTGCTGCACGGCGACAGCGCAGACCAGTTCATCGTCAGCGCCCGCGTGTCCGGGACGCAGCGGGACGGGCAGGGGATTGGCCTGTTTCTCGTGCCTGCGGATGCCGGGGGCGTTGAGCGGCGCGGCTATGCCTTGCAGGACGGGCACCGCGCGGCGGAGGTGACGTTTTCGGCTGTGGAAGTAGCAGCAGACGCTGTGCTCGGCGAACCGGAGGGCGGATTGCCGGTGCTGGAACGCGCGCTGGATGAGGCTGTTGCCGCCCTGTGCGCCGAGGCCGTGGGGGCCATGGCGGTGGCCCACAGGCTGACGGTGGACTATCTGAAAACACGCCAGCAGTTTGGTGCCCCCATTGGCTCGTTCCAGGCCTTGCAGCACCGCGCCGCAGAAATGCTGGTGGCGCTGGAGCAGGCGCGCGGCATGGCGCTCTATGCCACGATGATGGCACAAGAGCCCGATGCCGCCAGCCGCCGCCGCGCCATGCGGGCGGCCAAAATCCAGATTGGCCGCTCGGCCAAATTCATCACCCAGCAAGCCGTGCAACTGCACGGCGGCGTGGGCGTCACCATGGATTATGCTATCGGCCATTATTTCAAGCGCCTGACAATGATCGACACAATGTTTGGCGATGCCGACCACCATCTCGGCCTGCTGGCGGCCGATCCGGCGGGTTTGCTCGATTAGGGCGGGGATTGGTCCATGCGATACGCCATCTATTTCATGCCGCCAGCCGACGATCCGCTCTGGCATTTTGGCTCCGCGATTCTGGGCTATGACGCGGCGACCGGTGTCGAAACCGGCCCGCCGAAATTTCCGGTCTTCGCCGGGCTGCCAATGGGCGAATGGACCCGCGAGCCGCGCCGCTACGGCTTTCACGCCACGCTGAAACCCCCGTTTTACCTGCGCGATGGCTGCAGCGAACAGCAATTGCTTGCCCATGCGCGGGCCTTTGCGGCCAGCCGCAGAATGTTTGTGGAGCCGCCGCTGCGCCTGTCACAATTGGGCGGCTTTCACGCCCTGGTTCTTTCACAACCCTCACCCGCATTGCATGCCCTGGCCGATGCTTCAGTGCGCGAGTTCGACCGGTTTCGTGCGCCGTTGACGGAACACGAGCGCCACCGCCGCCTGCTGCGCCCGTTCTCAGCGCGCCAGCTGGACTATCTGGAGCACTGGGGCTACCCGCATGTGTTTGAGGAATTTATCTTCCACATGACTCTTTCCGGCTGGCTGGCAGAGCCGGAGCGCCAGCGTCTGGCGGCGCCCCTGGCGGAAATCTATGCCGGATTGGCCGCTCCCGTGGTGTTTGACGCCATTGCCGTCTTCGTCCAGCCCAGTGAGAGGGACTGGTTTCATGTTCTGGAGCGCTGTGAATTTGGCGATGTCCTGCCGCAAAAGCCCGTCTAGCCCCTGTCACGCGGCGGCTTGTTCGTGCTTGAGAACCGCAGTGCCAGGAAAGAGAAAAGCCGCGAGGGGGTTGCCATACCCGGAGTTTTCCACGACGAAGATGTCTGCGCGCCGGTGGCCGGTATTGTCGATGTCATCCGCCCCGCCTGAAGGAGAAAATGGTGCAAGAGCCCCGGGAATATGTGCTTTCCAATGCCATGCTGGTGCTGGCAGACCGGGTAACGCACGGCTATGTCGGCATTTCCAACGGAAAAATCGCCGAAGTTGGCGAGGGAACCTGCCCGCCGGAGCGCGGCTTCGACATGGGCGGCAATTTTCTCACCCCCGGCCTTGTGGAATTGCATACCGACCATCTGGAATCGCATTTCGTGCCGCGTGCCAAAGTCAAATGGAATGCGGTGGCCGCCGTGCTGTCCTATGATGCGCAGATTGCCGCCTCCGGCATCACCACCGTGTTTGATTCGCTGCGCGTCGGCTCCGCCTCCGATTCGGCTGGCATTTGCGACGACGTGCTGGTGCTGGCCCGCGCGCTGGATATTGCGCGCCAAAAAAACCTGCTGCGGGCCGAGCATCTGACCCATTTGCGCTGCGAGATTGCGACCCATGATGTGGTCTCGGGCACACAAAACTATCTGGCGTACCGCCCGGTGCATCTGATTTCGATGATGGATCACACCCCCGGCCAGCGCCAGTTCCGCGACATGCAGAAAATGCGCGAATATTACCGGCGGCATGGCTTCGTCAACGACAGTGATTTTGAATTGTTCGTGCAGGACAGGCTCAAGCTCCACGCCAGGTTTGCCGCCGAAAACCGCCGTGCTTTGGTTGCGGTGGCCCACAGCGGCGGGGCCGCGCTTGCCAGCCATGACGATGGCACGCTGGCCGAAGTGGCCGAAGCGATTGCCGACAATGTTTCAATCGCCGAATTTCCCACCACGGTCGAAGCCGCTCTCGCCTGCCATGCCGCCCATATCAAGGTGCTGATGGGCGCGCCCAACATTGTGCGCGGTGGCTCGCACTCCGGCAATGTCGCGGCGGCGGAACTGGCGGAGCTTGGCATTCTGGACATTCTGTCGTCCGACTATGTGCCGGCCAGCCTGCTGCTGGCGGCGTTTGAATTGCCCGAGAGGGTCAAGGGCATCGATCTGGCCGGGGCGATTGCGATGGTATCAAAAAACCCGGCAGAGGCAGCCAGATTGCCTGATCGCGGCGAGATTGCCGTCGGACGCCGGGCTGATCTGGTCCGCGTCGTCGCCGACGGGCATGTGCCGGTGGTCCGCACCCTGTGGCGGGAGGGGCGGCGTGTCG
>JAYVYA010000364.1:0-5221 GCA_043784745.1 Hyphomicrobiales bacterium | reverse complement strand
CGCCCGGTAAAGCGCGAAGGCAGGCAGGGCAAAGGGCGCGGTAAAACGCTGCGACAGCACCACCTGAAAAATATCACCCGCCACAATATGCTCTTTGGCTTTGGCGACCATGCCAAGGAACTCGGACTCCGGTGTGTTGGATACGCCCTGTGCCGCGAGCAAATGCGGGTCGGCGGCGGCAATATCATGTTGCAACGGCCCTTCCAGCACACCGACAATCTTATCAAGCCGCTCAAGCGCGTTGGAATAGGCCTGCGCGGCGCTGGTGCCATTGGCGGGGCGCACCGGTGTCACCACCCAGATTTCGTCCTTGACCGTATCAAACACCACCATGATCGTCGGGCGCATCAGGATCGCGTCGGGCACGCCAATCGGGTCGGGTTTGGCGGGTGCCAGCTCCTCCATCTGGCGCACCATGTCGTAACCGAGATAGCCAAAAATGCCCGCCGCCATCGGCGGGAGGGCATGAGTGGCGGCAATGGGCACATCAATAGCGGATTCGGCGATGATCCCGCGCAGCGCCGTCAGCGGCTTTTGCCCGCAATCCACAAAATCCTCCGGGTTAGCGGTCGGAGTGCGGTTGATTTCAGCGCGGTCGCCGCTGGCTCGCCAGAGCAAATCCGGGTCCAGCCCTATCATGGAATAGCGCCCGCGCGCCGCCCCGCCTTCGACCGATTCCAGCAGAAACAGATTGCCGTTGCGCCCCTGCGACAGTTTCAGAAAAGCAGAAACCGGCGTTTCGAGGTCGGCAATCAGCCGGGTCGAGACAAGCTGGGCCGTGCCCGCCTCGTAGGTCGGCGCAAATTCCGGCAAGGCAGGTTCAAACATCCCCGGATTCCGTCAGTTGGTCTCGCCGCCGGTCAATTGCCGCAGCAGGATGTCATTGATTTTGACGCCCGCCTCGCCGCGCAATTGCGCGACATATTGCTGGAACAATTCGTCCGACAGCGAGGCGCGCAATTCGGTTTCCAGCTTTTTGGCTTCGTCTGATTTGGCATCCAGCGGCTGCACGGCCTTGTCCAGCACCTTGAACAGGATGCGCCCGCCCGGTGCCAGTGCCGAACCGCTCCCGCCAATGGCAGAGTTAAACACCTGCACCACAACGGTAGCGGGCAAGTCCGGCGCGCCGGTGCGGCGCACGTCGCCGACATGCTTGACCTCCAGCTTGCCTTCCGCTTCAGCAATGGACTGGAAGTCACTGCCATCATTGAGTTTTTTAACCAGTTCTGCCGATTTGGCCGACAGCTTCCTGGCGGTTTCCTCACCGCGCCAGGCTTGCTCGACCAGCGGCTTGACCTCCTCAAACGTCTGGGCGCGGGCCGCCTCGATCGCGGCGACTTCAAACCACAGATTGCCGCGGTCTTTGCTGGTGATCATCTCGTTGTCGACGCCGACATCGCTGGCAAAGGCGGCTTTCAGCAGTGCCGCCAGATCGGGCAGGCCGGTGACGGGTCCGCCATTCCTGTCGCGTCCGCTGGCATCGACCGCCTCGACCATGCGCACTTCCAGCCCTGCCTGTTTGGCCGCCTCGGTCAGGGTCTTGCCGGATGTGCGGGCTTCTTCAATCTTCTCATAGAGAATCTTGGCGTCCTTGCGTGCCGCCAGCAGCGCCAATTCCTGGCGGATTTCGCCTTCCACTTCGGCGAAGGGCCGCACTGAGGCGGGGAAAATCTTCGTCGTTCGCAACAGGGAAACACCGATCAGGTTTTTCACCGGATCGCTCACCGCGCCTTCCTCCAGCGCAAAAACCGGCCCGGCAATGTCAGGCAGCAAGCCTTTTTTATCGACAGTGCCAAGGTCAATATCTCCAGCTTCAAGATTGTGCTTTTTGGCGACTTCCTCGAACGGGGTGCCCGATTTGATCAGGGCCAGGGCGGCCGCAGCATCGGCTTCGCTGGCAAACGGAATTTGCTGCACGCTGCGTTTCTCGACGCTGGTATAGCGCGCCAGCTTGTTTTCGTCATAGCGCTTCTGCGCCGCTTCGATGGTGACGGCGTCGGGCTTGGCCAGACTTTCCGGGCTGACGGCCAGCACAACCAGCTTGCGATATTCCGGGGCGCGGAAATTTTGGGCGCGGGTGACGAAATATTTTTTCAGCTCTTCCTCGCCGGGCAGTGCAATCTCGCCCGTGCTGCTGGCGGGCAGGACGAAATAATCAATGCTGCGGCGCTCGTTGCGGCTGCGGTTGAGCATTTCCAGCAGGGTTACGGGCGGGTTGAGGGCACCCGACACCGCCTCCACCTGCTCCTGCCGCAACGTCACCTTGCGCTGCTCCTCCAGAAAACCACGTTCGGTCAGCCCGCTCTGGCGCAGGGCCTCGGCAAAGCGGATGCGGTCAAACTCGCCCGACGCATTCTTGAAGGTGGCATCCGTCGTCACCTGATCGTTGATCGAGGCATCGGATACGGCAAGCCCCAGCTGGCGGGCGCGCTGGTTGACGAGGGCCTCATTGACCAGCGAATCGACCAGCTGGCGGTCCAGCCCGGCGGCGCGGGCCTCCTCATTGGTGACGTTTTTCTTGACCTGGGCGCTGAGGCGCTGCAATTGCCTCTGCCAGGCTTGGCGAAACGTCTCGGCGGAAATTTCGGTATCACCGGCGCTGGCCAGCTTGCTGGAGCCAAAGCCGCGAAAGAAATCGCCAATGCCGAAAATCGCAAAACTCAGGACAATGAAGCCCATCAGCAGGGAACTGACGATGCGCCCAGTCCAGGTCTGGGAGGCGGCGCGCAGGTTTTGCATCATAACAGGGGGTTCCGGCACAGTTCTGGAAATGGATTGGCGGCGTTGATAGCGCCAAAGGCTGAATTTGCATAGGTGCTTGTGAACCACCGGGCAATTTGCAACAAATGCCGTGCCAAGGAGATCGACATGCCCCAAAATATTCGCCCGCTGGTTGCCGGAAACTGGAAAATGAACGGCCTCAAGGCCGCGCTGGCCGAAATTGGCCGCATCCGCGATGCGGTCGCCGCCGGGGGGGCCGGACGCGCCGAAGCGCTGATTTTTCCGCCCGCGTTGCTGATTCTGGAGGCTGCCGACCAGTGCGCCGGGTCGGAGCTGGGCATCGGCGGGCAGGATTGCCATTTCCTGGCCAAGGGTGCCCATACCGGCGATATTTCGGCGGAAATGCTGGTGGATGCCGGTGCCACTTATGTCCTTGCGGGCCATTCCGAGCGCCGCGCCGATCACCACGAGACGGACGCGGTGGTGCAAGCCAAGGCGGCTGCCGGGCTGGCGGCGGGGCTGACGGTCATTCTCTGCGTTGGCGAAACCCGCGCCGAGCGCGAAGGCGGGCTGGCCGAAAAAGTGGTCGGCACCCAGATCGCCGGTTCCTTGCCTGCCGGCGCAAAAGCCGACAATCTGGTTATCGCCTACGAACCGGTCTGGGCCATAGGCACCGGCCTGACACCGACCGCGCAGGACGTGGCGGCGATGCACCAGTTCATCCGCCATGAACTGGCGCGGCATGTACCGGGGCAGGGCGGGGCGATGCGCATTCTGTACGGCGGCTCGGTCAAGCCCGGCAACGCCGGGGAATTGATGGGCCTGCCCCATGTCAACGGCGCGCTGGTCGGTGGTGCGAGCCTGACCGCGACGGACTTTTGCGCGATTGCCGGGGTTTACAAATAGCGCCGGGGCACGAGCGGGCGTCACGCCCGCCGGCGCACTGGACATGCGCGGCCCAGGGATACCTCTGGCTTTTCGCGCTTGCATCCTGTATGCCGCACCCCAATTGAATGAAAGCGCGCGGTGCAAACCGCCGCCAGCTCCTGTCGAGACCAAGAATCATGGAAACTGTGCTGATAGTCATTCACCTGATGGTGGTGATCCTGCTTGTGGGTGTTGTTTTGTTGCAGCGCTCGGAGGGCGGCGTACTCGGGCAGGGCGGTGGTGGCGGCTTCATGACCGGACGTGGCCAGGCCAATGCGATGACGCGGGCCACCGGCATCCTCGCCGGCCTGTTTTTCGCCACCAGCCTCGCCCTGACGCTATTAGCCAATTTTACCCGTGCTCCCAAGGCGATTTTTGACGGCAAGCCGCCGGTCAGCAGCAGCGCTCCGGCACCCGCCCCGGCAGACCCGACCAATGCGGTAGATGCGCTCAAGCAGTTTGAACTGCAGCGCCAGCAGGCGCCTGCACCCGCCCCCGCTGCACCCGCTCCCGAAACGCCCAAGCCATAGGTCGTTGCTGCCATCCATAACCAGCCGCGCCAGCCTTCATCTCGAAGGCCTGGGTGCGGCTGATTTTTTGTTTCGCGAATCGGCACAGGCCGGGTAAGTCTTACATCCCATGGCTCGCTTTATTTTTATCACCGGCGGCGTGGTGTCCTCGCTTGGCAAAGGGCTTGCGTCTGCGGCCCTCGGTGCCCTGCTTCAGGCACGCGGCTATACCGTGCGGCTGCGCAAGCTTGACCCCTATCTGAATGTCGATCCGGGCACGATGAGCCCGACCCAGCATGGCGAATGCTTTGTCACCGATGACGGGGCGGAAACCGACCTTGACCTTGGCCATTACGAGCGCTTTACCGGGCGCCCGGCGACCAGGATGGACAATATCACCACCGGAAAAATCTATCAGGACATTATCACCCGTGAACGGCGCGGGGATTTTTTGGGCGGAACGGTGCAGGTGATCCCCCATGTGACCAATGCCATCAAGGAATTTGTGCTGGCGGGGCAGGAGGGGTTTGACTTTGTGCTGGTCGAAATCGGCGGCACGGTCGGCGATATTGAGGGCTTGCCGTTTTTCGAGGCGATCCGCCAGCTCGGCAATGACCTGCCGCGCGGGCACGCGGTCTATGTCCACCTGACGCTGCTGCCCTATATCCCCACCGCTGGGGAACTCAAAACCAAGCCAACGCAACATTCGGTCAAGGAACTGCGCTCGATTGGCATCCAGCCCGATATTCTGCTGTGCCGCTCCGATCGCGAAATCCCGAAGGAGGAGCGCCGCAAACTCGCCCTGTTCTGCAATGTGCGCGAGACGGCGGTGGTTGAGGCGCGCGATGTTGCCTCCATCTATGATGTGCCGCAGGCCTATCACGATGCCGGGCTGGACCGCGAAGTGCTCGCAGCCTTTGGCATAGAACCCGCGCCCAAACCCGACATGTCGCGCTGGCGGGCGGTGTCGGAGCGGGTGCACAACCCCGAAGGCGAAGTCACGATTGCCATCGTCGGCAAATATATTGTGCTGAAGGATGCCTATAAATCGCTGATCGAGGCCC
>JAYVYA010000363.1:0-9236 GCA_043784745.1 Hyphomicrobiales bacterium | reverse complement strand
GGCTTGTTGCGGTGGAAAGGGCAGGCAGGAAAGTCCGCGACCCCAAACCGCTACACCGTGACCTGCGCGCCCAGCTCCACCACCCGGTCGGACGGGATGGCGAAAAAGTCGGTGGCGTTGGTGGCCTGCCTTGAAAGCGCGATGTAGAGACCATCCTGCCAGCCGGGCATGCCGGAATTGGGCGATTTTTTGATGGTGCGGCGACCAAGGAAAAAGGAGGTCGTCATAATGTCGAATTTCAGGCCGGATTTGCGCAGCGAGGCCAGGGCGGCGGGCACGCGCGGATTTTCCATATAGCCGTAATGCACGATAATGCGGGTAAAATCCTCCGAGAGCTTCTCGATCTCGAAACGGTTGGCCGGATTGACGCGGGGCGATTCCTCCACCTTGACCGACATCACCAGCACACGCTCGTGCAGCACCTTGTTGTGCTTGAGGTTGTGCATCAGGGCGGAGGGGGCAACCGATGTATCGGAAGTGAGGAAAATCGCCGTGCCCTTGACCCGCGTCGGCTTGCTTTTGGCCAGCATGCTGATGAGTTCCCGCGTCGGGATTGAATCTCGCCTGGTTTTCAGGGCCAGCAAATGAGTGCCGCGCACCCAGGTCCACATCACCACCATCATCATCGCGCCCAGCGCCAGCGGCACCCAGCCGCCCTCGACAATCTTGATCAGGTTGGCAGCCAGGAAGGCCGTGTCAATCGCCATGAAGCCGATCACGACGAAAAGGGACAGCCACAGCGGCCAGTTCCACAGCCGCCGCACCACCACAAAGGAAATGGCCGTTGTCACCACCATGGTGGCGGAAACGGCAATGCCGTAGGCGGAGGCCAGATTGGCCGAACTCTTGAACATGATCACCAGAGCCAGCACGCCGAGCAGCAGCAGCCGGTTGACCCGCGGCATAAAAATCTGCCCCTCCTGCATCTCCGAGGTATGCTGGATTTCCATGCGCGGCAAAAGGCCGAGCTGAATGGCGGTGCGCACAATCGAGAACGCGCCGGTGATGACAGCCTGGCTGGCGATGACCGTTGCTATGGTGGACAGGATGACCAAAGGCAGCAAGCCCCAGGCCGGTGCCAGCAGGAAAAACGGGTTCTCGACAGTCGTGGGGTCGGCGATGATTAGCGCGCCCTGGCCCAGATAGTTGAGAATCAACGCTGGGAGCACAAAGACCATCCAGGCCAACTGGATCGGCTTGCGGCCAAAATGGCCCATGTCGGCATAGAGCGCCTCCGCCCCGGTGACGCCGAGGAAGACGGAGCCCAGCACGGTAAAGCCCAGCAAGCCATGGCCAAACAGGAACCGCAATCCGTAGAGCGGGTTGAATGCATAAAGAATTTGAGGGGCGTCGGCGATATGCATCAGACCCAGCAGGGCGATGGTGAAGAAAAACACCACCATGATCGGGCCAAAGAAGCTTGCCATTTTGGCTGTGCCGCTGCTTTGCACCCAAAACAGCGAGATCAGGATGACGATGGTGATCGGGATCACATAGGGGTCAAACACCGGGGTGACGAGGTGCAGGCCCTCCACCGCCGAAAGCACTGAAATGGCGGGTGTAATGATCGCGTCACCCGAAAACAGGGCCGCGCCGCACACGCCCAAAAAGAAGATGTAGGAGCTGCGCCGCCCCAGCGCCTTCTGCGCCAGAGCCATTAACGAGAGCGTGCCGCCCTCGCCCTTGTTATCGGCCCGCATCAGGAAGAACACATACTTGGCCGTGACCGTGATGAACAGCGCCCAGAACAGCAGGGACACGGTGCCCATCACCGCCGCCTCGGTGACGCCGCTGTCCTTGGTGTGGGCCAGGGAGGCACTGAGCGCATAGAGCGGGCTGGTCCCGATATCGCCATAGACCACGCCGATCGAACCAAGGGCCATGCCCAATAGCGGGGCATGGCCATGCCCGCCCGCACCAGCCTCTGGGGCATGCGGGGCGGCACGTTGCGTCAAATCCTGCGCCATATGAAAATCCCTGAAGGCGGACAATGCGCCCCGCCAGATTGCGTTTGGCCCGTTGAGGAGAGGGGCTATACACTCTTCCGCTGTATTAAAGAAGGGGGCGCGCGCCAAGGCGCTGCGGCGAAATGCGGCATGGGGAGGGCATCACAAGCTGTCCCCCAGATCGCCCAGCGTAATCATGAGCGTCATTGGGTCCAGTGGCGAGGTCTCAAAGCCGAGGGAAAGGTAGGAAGCCTTTGCACGTCATTATTAAAACTTGCCGAATCAAATCACCAAGTTCCTTGGAATTTCCGGGCGCTTCTGCCATGTCCGGACCATGTCAAATTCCCCGGCCCGCCTCCCCATTGAAGATGTCATCCCGGACATCCGCGCCTGTCTGGCCCGCCAAACCGCCCTCGTGCTCGTGGCCCCGCCCGGCGCGGGCAAAACCACGCGGGTGCCGCTGGCGCTGATGGATGAGGGCTGGCTGGCGGGTAAAAAGATTATCCTGCTGGAGCCGCGCCGCCTGGCCGCGCGGGCGGCGAGCGAGCGGATGGCCTCAACCCTGGGGGAATCAGTGGGGGACAGGGTGGGTTTGCGGGTGCGGCTGCAATCAAAAATCTCCGCACGGACCCAAATCGAGGTGGTGACGGAGGGCGTGTTTGCGCGGATGATTCTGGAGGATCCGGAACTGAGCGGCACCGGTCTGGTGATTTTTGACGAATTCCACGAGCGTTCCCTCGATGCCGATCTCGGCCTCGCGCTGGCCCGCGATGCGCAGCAGGGCTTGCGCGAGGATTTGCGGATATTGGTGATGTCCGCCACGCTCGACGGTGCGCGGGTGGCGCGTCTGCTGGGCGATGCGCCGGTGGTGGAAAGCCGGGGCCGGGCGTTTGCAATAGACACCCGCCATGCCAGCCGCGACCCGCGCGCCCGGATCGAGGACGAGATGGGGCGGGTGATTTTGCGGGCTTTGGCGGAAGAGGCTGGGTCGATTCTGGCGTTTCTGCCGGGTCAGGGCGAAATCACCCGGCTGGCGGCCCTGCTGGGCGAGCGCATCAGCGATCCCGCAGTGGATATCGCCCCGCTCTATGGTGCGATGGACCGGGCGGCGCAGGACCGGGCGGTGGGCCCATGCCCGCCGGGGCGGCGCAAGATTGTGCTGGCGACGTCGATTGCCGAGACTTCGCTGACGATTGAGGGCGTGCGGGTGGTGGTCGATTCCGGGCTGGCGCGGGTGCCGCGCTACGAGCCGGATCTCGGCATGACGCGGCTGGAAACCGTCCGGGTCTCGCGCGCTGCCGCTGACCAGCGCCGGGGCCGTGCCGGGCGCACGGAGCCTGGCGTGTGCTACCGCCTGTGGGAGGCGGCGGCGACAGGGGCGCTGGAGCCGTTCTCGACGCCCGAGATCCTCAATGCCGACCTTTCCGGCCTCGTGCTCGACCTTGCCGCCTGGGGGGTGCGCGACATGGCGCAGCTTGTGTGGATGGACGCCCCGCCCGCGCCGGCCGTGAAAGAGGCCAGGACATTGCTGCGCGATTTGCAGGCTCTGGACGCCGGTGATGCGATTACCCCCATGGGTGAGGCGATCCGGGCGCTGGCGCTGCCGCCTCGCCTCGCCCGCATGGTGATTGCGGCGCGGGCCATTGGCAAGGCCGGGCTGGCCGCCGACATGGCCGCCGTGATGGTGGAGCGCGGGCTGGGCGGGGACGGGATGGACATCGGCGAGCGTGTCGAGCGCTTCCGCCGCGACCAGTCGCAGCGGGCGCAGGATGGCCGCAAGCTGGCCCGGCAATGGGCGGGTGGCGCGCGCGACCGGGATGTGCGGGCGTGCGGGTGCCTGCTGGCGCTGGCCTTCCCGGACCGCATCGCCAAAGCGCGCGGAAAACCCGGTGAATTTCTGATGTGCAATGGCCGCGCCGCGCAACTGGAACCGCATGAGCCCCTGGCCCGCGCGCCCTTCCTCGCCATTGGCGAGATTGCCGGGCGGGCCGGCGGCGCGCGGATTTTGCTGGCGGCGGAGCTGACGCTGGAAGAGGTGCTGGAAATTGCTTCCGACCGGATCGAGAAGCTGGAAGAAACCGTCTTTGACTCCAAGGCCATGGCCTTGCGGGCGCGGCGGACACACAGGCTGGGAGCGCTGGTACTGGGCGAGCGGACGTTGCAAGTGGAGGCTGGCGAGGCCGCCGCGCGGGCGCTGGCACGTGGCCTTGCGGAGCTGGGCATGGCCCGCCTGGGGTTCAGCAAAGCGCAGAACCAGTGGCGCGACCGGGTGATGTTTTTGCGCCGGGCCGGGGGCGGGGAATGGCCGGATGTTTCTGATGCCGCGCTGGAATCGGGCGCGGAAGACTGGCTGGCCCCGTTCATCCCCTCGCGCACCAGTGTTGCAGCGATTGAGCCGGGCGAGATTGACGCAGCGCTGAAGGGACTGCTGCCATGGGACGTGGCGCGGCGGCTGGAGGCGGAAGCGCCAACCCATTTTGAAACGCCCGCCGGATCGTCGATTGCACTGGATTATGAGGCCGAGGGCGGGCCGGTGCTGGCGGTCAGGGTGCAGGAGCTTTACGGATTGTCACAACACCCCTCGCTGGCAGGCGGAAAAGTGCCGCTGACGCTGCATCTGCTCTCGCCCGCCCACCGCCCCCTGCAAATCACCCGGGATTTGCCCGGCTTCTGGCGGGGATCATGGGCGGCAGTGAAGACCGAGATGAAAGGGCGCTACCCCCGGCATTTATGGCCGGATGATCCGGCGGCAGCCGTGGCAACGGCGCGGGCCAAGCCGAGGGGGACGTGACCCTGTGGCCGCGCGTTTCTTACGCGCCGGTGGCGAGCGTATGGGGTCAAAAGGTGGCACATCCCTCCGGTGGCGGGAACACCTTGCAAAGGCGCGGTCCCAGGGGACTGGCGCTCTGCTACCCGGTTTCCTAAATACACGTCTGCCCTGAACGCTTGCCCAAGGATGCCCGGCATGATTGACCTGCATTACTGGCCCACCCCCAATGGCCACAAAATCACGATGTTTCTCGAAGAAACCGGCCTTGAATACAAGATTTTCCCGGTTAACATTGGCGCGGGCGAGCAGTTCAAGCCCGAGTTTCTGGCGATTGCGCCCAACAACCGGATGCCGGCGATTGTGGACCATGCGCCCCACGGCGGCGGCGCGCCGGTTTCGGTATTCGAGTCGGGCGCGATCCTGCTGTATCTGGCTGAGAAGACCGGAAAATTCCTCCCCGCCGACCTGCGCGGGCGGGTGGAAGTTTTGCAATGGCTGTTCTGGCAGATGGGCGGGCTGGGACCGATGGCCGGACAAAACCACCATTTCAGCCAATATGCGCCGGAGAAAATTCCCTATGCCATCAACCGCTACGTCAACGAGACCAACCGGCTCTATGGCGTTTTGAACAAGCGCCTTGCCGACCGGCCTTTCATGGCGGGCGATTATTCGATTGCCGACATGGCCTCCTATCCGTGGGTCGTGCCTTATGAGCGGCAGGGGCAGAAGCTGGAAGATTTTCCGCATCTCAAGCGGTGGTTCGAGGCCATTGCCGCGCGGCCTGCGACCATCGCGGCGTACGAGAAGGCAAATACGGTCCAGCGTCCGGCTGAGATGTCAGAGGATGAGAAGAAGGTGCTGTTTGGCCAGACGGCGGCGCATGTGAAGGGGTAACATCCCTTCGTGCCAGCAAATGGCGGTTTATACCGGCCAGAAGGATTCATCCATTATCTGGTCGAACGTGTATGGGCAGTTGGCGGGAAAAGTTGTTTCGGGCAGCCTGGTTTCTTCCCCCGCCTCGATCATTGCCGTATAATAAGCGTCGCCAATTGCTTCGCTCAATTTCGCCTTGAGGCTGGGATTCGCCCGCATGTGAACGCGGATATCGTAGCGTTGCACACGGACTGAGGCCTGCCAACTGGAGCCCCGGCCTTTGGGCTGAAACTGCCACTTCAACAGATGGAGAATCAATATTTTCAACCGGCTGGTGAGTTCGCGCAGTTCGGTTTTGCCCATGCTTTCTATTTCCTCGGCAATGCGCTCAAGATCGGCCAAGCCCGATTGGCCCGCGCGCAACAACGCTGCCTGCTGGTTGCTCCAAGCATAAAAATCTTGATCATAGAGGGCGCTTTTTACCGACATGACTATAATTTAACCGTCGGATCGCTCCGCGTCCATCCTTGAATTTTTCCCGCCAGCCGCGCAATCACCCCGGCTGCCGGTTGTGCAGCCGCCGCTCCCAGTCCAGCGCCTGGGTGATGATTTCGCCCAGATTTTCGTGCTGCGGCTTCCAGCCGAGTTCCTTGCGTACCAGATCGGCCACCGCAATCAAGCGGGCCGGATCGCCCGCGCGGCGGGGCGAGAGGCGCACGGCAATCTCGACGCCGGAGACACGCTTGACCTCGTTGATGACTTCCAGCACCGAAACGCCCCGGCCATAACCGCAATTGCACACCAGTGGCTTGCCGCCCTGGCGCAGATAGCCCAGCGCCAGCATGTGGGCGCTGATGAGATCGGTGATGTGGATATAGTCGCGGATGCAGGTGCCATCGCGCGTCGGGTAATCGGTGCCGAACACTTCGAGGTGGCCAAAGCGGCCCAGCACCGTCTGCACCGCGCGCTTGATCAGGTGGGTGGAATTGGCTCCGGACTGGCCAAGACGGCCCTGCGGGTCTGCCCCCGCGACATTGAAATAGCGCAGGGCGACATAGCGCAGATCATGCGCCCGGGCCGCGTCCTGCAGCATCCATTCCACCATCAGCTTGGAGCGGCCATAGGGCGAGACGGGGGCCAGCGGGTCGGTCTCCTGCACCGAGGCGGTCGCCGGTTCGCCATAAACGGCGGCGGTGGAAGAGAAAATCAGGCGGTTGATGCCCGCCGCGATGGCGCTGGAAATCAGCGTATGCGCCTTGACGGTATTGTTGAGGTAATAGCCCATGGGGTCAGCCAATGATTCGGGCACCACAATTTTAGCCGCAAAATGGGCGATGGATTCGATGCCATGGGTGGCAAACAGCTGTGCCAGCAACGCAGCATCGCCAAAATCCCCCTGCACAAACGCTGCCTCTTTCGGAATCGCCCAGCGAAACCCGGTGGAGAGATCATCCAGCACCACCACTTTTTCGCCCGCGTCCAGCAGGGCCAGCACCATATGGCCGCCGATATAGCCAGCGCCGCCCGTAACCAGTACCGTCATCTTGTCCCCTGAAAATTTTCAAACGCCCGCACATGCGTTTTTAACGCTTTTGCGGCAATGGATTAACGCTACCACGAAAAAGCTAAGTTTCGGTCAATCCTTGCAAGGCGTTCTTGGTGCCAGACCCTTGCCGCATGAGGCGGCGACCCTTTTCTCTGTCTGAACGGAATAACCTGATATGAAAAAGCCCGTCCGCATTGCCGTCCTTCCCGTTGCCGGCCTGGGCACACGGTTTTTGCCCGCCACCAAATCAGTGCCCAAGGAAATGATGACGGTGGTCGACCGCCCCGTGCTCCAGCATGTGGTGGATGAGGCGCGGGAGGCCGGCATCGAGCATTTTGTCTTTGTCACCGGGCGCAACAAAGCTGTGATCGAAGATCATTTCGACATGTCCTACGAGCTGGAGGACACGCTGCAAAAACGCGGCAAGCTCAGGGAATATCAGGCCCTGATGGCCGATTTGCCAAAGGCCGGGGCCACCAGCTTCACCCGCCAGCAAGCCCCGCTCGGTCTGGGGCATGCGGTGTGGTGCGCCCGCCAAATCGTCGGCAACGAGCCGTTTGCGGTGCTGCTGCCCGATATGGTGACGATGGGCGGCCCGCGCGGCAGCCGCTGCCTGGCGCAATGCATCGACGCCTATCACCAGCACGGCGGCAATATCATTGCGGTGGAAGAAGTGCCGGTGGAGGACACCCACCAGTATGGCGTGGTGGCGGTTGGCAAGGACCATGGCTCGACGTTTGAAATCACCGGCATGGTCGAAAAACCGCCGAAGGGCACCGCCCCGTCCAACCAGATCATTTCCGGCCGCTACATTCTCGGGCCGGAGATTTTCAGCATTCTGGAAAATGTCGAAAAGGGTGCTGGCGGCGAAATCCAGTTGACCGACGGCATGAAAGTGCTGGCCAAAACCCAGGCTTTCCATGGCGTCCGGTTTGACGGGCGCACCTATGATACCGGGATGAAGCTGGGGTTCCTGGCCGCCAACATCGCCTTTGGCCTGGCGCGGCCTGAACTGGAGGCGGGTTTGCGGGCAGAGCTGAAGAAGCTGCTGGGATAGTTCAGCGACCCGGCCAGCTGGCTGCTCCCGCTCAAAGGGTGCGGCCTCATCCGGGTGAACGGATATCTTGGGGGTAATGCTGAAACAGCAGCAGGGTTGGCTTTTCAAAGTCCGGGAAAATTTGTTTCGGGGTCCATCCTGTCGCTCTTTTTTGCCGCCACTTATTGCTGGAACCGCAGGCCCAGCAGCACGGTATTGGCGGTATAGTCTGAGCCCGGCACCGTGCTTTGCAGCCGTTGGTGGGTGAAGCTGGAGCGGATGACGACGGACCTTGTCAGGTTGTAATCCGCCTTCAGCGTCGCCCCCCACGTGGTGTCGCGCTGGCTGGTGCCCTGATAATCGGCGTTGAGATAGGATACCGCGCCGGTAAGGGTGAAGTTGCGAAACAGGGCATGGGCGACCGACAACGTCACCGCGCGCGTCAGTGCACCCGACGAGCCGGTGACGGTGGTTTCGTTGAAGGCGGTGGTGCCCAGCAATGACACCGTGGTCAGCGGCGAAGCGGTCCAGATCAGCGCGGCGTCGATGGTGGGGCCGCCCAGTGGCTTCAGGCGCGCATCTGCATAGCTGCGCCGGGCATAGCCGCCGGAGATTTCGCCTGTCAGAATGCGGGACAGCTCGAATGTCGTGCCGATTTTGCCGGCAAAGCCGCTGGAAGAACGGGCATAACCCGATGTGTCCACCCTGGTGTCGTAAATGCGTTTGTCGACCGTGACATCGACAAACGGGCTGATGCCCGGGGTAATCTCATAAGCCGCGCGGCCGCGCAGGCCGTAGGAATTGTAATCCTGCAAAGCGAGGTTGATGACAGTGCCGGTGCTGTCCACAGCATTGTCATTGGTGGCGCGGTCCAGCGAGCCGCGCAGGCTCAGGGTCAACCGGTTGAGCTTTTGGGTGGCACCCAGCGAGGCCCCGGAGGCATAGGTCAGCGGGCGCTGGGCAAGGGTGACGTTTTGCAGTACGCCGGGTGTGCCCGCGCGCTGCGAGTCCAGCACAAACCGTCCCTGCGCATCAAAGGCAAGGTCCTTGCTCGCGTCGAGGCGG
>JAYVYA010000362.1:0-7118 GCA_043784745.1 Hyphomicrobiales bacterium | reverse complement strand
CTTGATGCGGGCCGCCCGCCGGCGCAAGTGCTGGGTTGTTGCAGGCATGTGCCGTGCGAGACATTGCCTCAACACAGGGTCTCACCCAATTATGACAGTCTGGTTAACGCTTTAAGCGGTTTTGGGGGATGGACACGAAGGTGGGCTGCTGTAACCTTGGTGTGGCCCGGCAGCAGACAACGAACCGGGGGGAGGATGTTCTGGCCTTGACTCTTTCTACCCTGCACAGCCCCGAGTCCGGCCCGCGCGGGCGGCAGGGTGATTTTTTACAGGGCTTTGAACTGGTGGAGCCCTGCGGGGCGCTGTCGCCGCTGGTGTTCTGTTCGCCCCATTCGGGCTGCGTTTATCCGCCGCAATTTCTGCAGCAGTCCCGGCTTGACCCCGCCACCCTGCGCCGGTCGGAGGATGCGCATGTGGACCTGCTGTTTGCGGCCATGCCGGGGCTGGGCGCGCCCTTGCTGCGCGCGCACTTCCCGCGCGCCTATCTGGATGTCAACCGCGAACCCTATGAGCTGGATCCGCGGATGTTTGACGGGCGGCTGCCCGCCTTTGCCAACACCCGCTCCCTCCGGGTGACCGGCGGGCTGGGCACCATTGCCCGGATTGTCGGCGAGGGCCAGGAGATTTATGCACGCCGCCTCTCCGTCCCGGAGGCTTTGATGCGGATTGAAAACCTTTACAGGCCGTTTCACCGCCGCTTGCGGCAAGTGCTTGACCGGGCAGGGGAAAGGTTTGGCCATTGTCTGCTGGTCGATTGCCATTCAATGCCGTCCACCGCCGCTTTGTGCGACGAGCATGGCCGGGCGGTGGAGCAAAAGCTGCGGGCGGATTTTGTGCTGGGCGACCGGTTCGGCACCTCGTGCCATCCGGAAATTGTCGATCTGATCGATTATGAACTGCGCCGCATGGGCTATGCCGTGGCCCGCAACAAGCCCTATGCGGGCGGATTCATCACCGAGCACTACGGCCATCCGCGCTCGGGCCGCAGCGCCGTGCAAATCGAGATCAACCGCGCCCTTTACATGAACGAGCGGACGCTGGAGATCACCGCCGGCTTTGCCCGGCTGGCCCGCGACATGGCGGGCCTTGGCCTGTCGCTGACAGAATACATGCTGGCGGGGCAGGGAATGCAGCGCGTGGCGGCTGAATGAATGGCTGCCTCCAGACAACAAAAAAGAGGCCGCCTGTGATGACACAAGCGGCCCAAGTCTAGGGAGGAAACGCCCAAGGAGGGCATCGGCGACAACAACGTTGCCGCACTGCAACAATATGATCCCGCACTGCACAAAAAGCAAGCTTTATTTCAAGAATTTTGCGCCCTGCGGCAGGCCGCCACATCGCCGGGCGCAAGAGGCTGAAATACCACGATGTTTGAATGATCAATTCTGACGCGGATGGGTCACCTGTGAACAGTTTCGCTGTCTCCCCGGTAAAATAGTCCGCTCCGTCCCCCCGCCACCGCGCCATTGCGCCCGGCCTGCCAAAATGCCAAACCAGCCCGTCCACAGGAGGGTGCGTCATGACGGCGGTAGATTTCGCAAATTTTGTCGACAAGCTCGCCGCCGCGTCCGGCGAGGCCATCCTGCCGTTCTTTCGCTCCAGCATGGAAATTGCCGACAAGTCCGGCACCGAGGCTGGCAGCCGCGCGACATTTGATCCGGTGACGGAAGCCGACCGCGCCGCAGAAGCCATCATGCGCCGGATGATCCGCGAAACCTTCCCCAGGCACGGCATTGTCGGCGAGGAATTTGGCGAGCACGATCCGGGTGCGGAATATGTCTGGGTGCTGGATCCGATTGACGGCACCAAATCCTTCATTTCCGGCTTGCCGCTGTGGGGCACCCTGATTGGCCTTACCCACAGGGGTGTTCCGGCCTATGGCATGATGCACCAGCCCTTCACCCGCGAGCACTTTCGCGGCGATGGCCGCGCCGCCCATTGGCAAGGTCCGCCCGCGCGTGAACCGGCCCTGCGCGGCACCGGCAAAGCCCCGGTCAGCGAACGCCGCCTGCGCACCCGCAAATGCGCCGCTCTGGCCGAAGCGACATTGATGACCACCACCCCCGCCATGTTCAGCCCCGCCGAGCGCGCGCTGTATGATAGCGTCGAGGCTGGTGCCCGCCTCGCCCGCTACGGGGCCGACTGCTACGCCTATTGCATGCTGGCGGCTGGCCATGTCGATCTGGTGATCGAATCCGGCCTCAAACCCTATGATATTGTCGCGCTGATCCCGATCATCGAAGGTGCCGGCGGCATCGTCACCAGCTGGGACGGCGGCAGCGCCGCGAAGGGCGGCGCAATTGTGGCAGCGGGGGACAAGGCGCTGCACGAGAAAGTGGTGGCGATGCTGGCGGGGTAGGGGGGTCAGGAAAGCCGGAGCAGCCGCCTTGCCAGCTCCGCCACACCAATGGCTTCGATACCGCCGCCCTTGGGATAGCTTTCCTCCCCGGCATAAACCAGAAAGGTCTTGGCAGGAGCCAGGTCAACCATTGCCTCGCGCAATCCCTTTTCTACTTTCGGCGCGCTGCTGCGCTTGATTTCAATGGCCCAGGTTTCACCGCCCGGCAAATCCAGCACCAGATCAACTTCCACTCCGTTGGCCGTGCGGTAGAAGCTGGGCAAAGTGCGCTCCGGCGCGCAGCGGATCAGGGTTTCAATCACATGCCCTTCCCAGCTGGCGCCGGCGACGAGATGGCCCAAAACCTGATCGAGAGAATCAAGCCTCAGCAAGGCGTGCACCAGCCCGCTGTCCCGCACATAGGTTTTTGGAGATTTTACCAGCCTTTTTCTGGTGTTGGCGTGGAAGGGCTGCAACCGGCGCACCAGCAGCAGGTCCACCATCAGGTCCAGATATTTGGCGACTGTTTTGCCATCAACGCCAAGTGAGCCGGCCAGTTGCGCGACATTGAGCAGGCCGCCCTGATTATGTGCAAGCATGGTCCAGAACCGCCGCAAAGTTTCCGCAGGCACCCGCGGCCCCAGTAACGGAATATCCCGCTCCAGATAGGTCGAGATGAAATTCTCGCGCCATGTCACGCTTGATTTGTCGTCGCCTGCCAGAAAACTGCGGGGAAAACCGCCCCGAATCCAAAGGTCAGTTGCGCCAGTATCAGGCACTTCCGCAATATCAAGCGGTGCCAGCTCCAGATAGGCGATGCGTCCGGCCAGCGTTTCGCTCGATTGTCTCATCAGGTCGATCGAGGCTGAACCGAGCAGCAGGAAATGCCCGGCCCGGTCACCCGCAAAAACCCGCTCGTCAATCAGGCCGCGCAAGACCTGAAACAGGCCAGGTGCGCGCTGCACCTCGTCGATAATAACCAGTCGGTCAATATGCAAGGCCAGAAAACCCCGCGCATCCGCCAGCTTTGCAGCGTCCACCGGGTTTTCAAGATCAAGATACACCGGTGCCGGCGCGCCGGGCAGGCTGCGGGCAAGCGTCGTCTTGCCCACCTGGCGCGGGCCAAGCAGCGCCACGGCAGGAAATTGCCGCAGCCGTTCCAGCACCTTTTGTCGCAGCCTGCGTTCGATCATCCTTGCATTTATGGACCTGCGCTCCAGAAATGCAAGGATAAACACCGCTCCGGCCGGCCTGTTGCTGACCCGGCACCCATCCCCCGCAGGCGGGGCTTTCCAGCCCCACTGCCGGGCGCGTCTCGCCTGCCCTCCTGCCAGGATTGTTGTGGCGGAAAGGGCGGGCTGGAAAGCCTGCGACGCCGGGGAGGGACCGCCAGCGTTTCAATCCCGCAACATCAAGCCCTGTTCCTGCCCCAACATCCACCCGCCAGGCATCCGCTCCACAATCTGCCGGGCGGCATAGGCGCTCAGGTGATTGTTGTCGCGGAAAGCCGGCTGGCCGTCCAGCAGGCTGGTGCAGAATTTTTCATCGCACAGCGCGGTTTTTGGGTCCAGCACCCTGACATTTTCAAGGCGCGCGGCCTGCGCCAGCACTTGCGTGGCGAAAGCCTGACGGGAGGTGACGCGGGCGGCCTCCACCCGGCAAATGGTGCCAGCCAGACCCTGCCCTTGCAGCATCCGCACACAACGGGCCGCATCAAAGCCCATTTCCGGCACTTGCGCGATCAGCAACACCTGCTTGCCAGCCGCTGCCAGCTGCCCGATTTCGCCCAGAAGCCGGGTGCGCAGCAACAATTGCGAATTTTCAACCGAGAGGGCGGGATCATCGGCACCGGTCAGAAAGGACCGGCCGCCCCGCTCCTCCCCGAAACGGGTGGTCTCGGCATAAAAAGCCCAGCGCGCCGCAATCACCACCTGGCGTATCCCGGCATTTTCCAGCGCGAACCGGAAAGCGGCAGCATTGTGCGCCTGGCAATTGCCGGGCCGGCTGAGCCAGTTGCTGACGCGGTCCACTCCGGCCAGCGGCGGGCAGGCATCCCGGACCGCGACCAGCACCGGCTGGGCCGCTCGCCGCGCCAGTTCCTCAAATCCGGGCACAAACTGGGCAGCGTGCGAATCCCCCCAGAGCATGAGGCGGGGCGGGCCGTCCGCCTCGCCCAGAAGGCACAGCGCTTTGGTCCCCGCCGGCCCCTGCCACGGGCGGCAAGCCGGCGCGGTCTGCGGCTGGCTTGCAGCCAATTCCCCGGACGGACTTCCCTTGCGCAGGGCCGTCACTTGCAGTGCAAAACCCGCCAGTGCCAGTGTGCCTGCCCCTGCCAGAGACAGAACCCGGTGCCATTGCACCGGCGGGCGGCGGCCAAGGGCGCGCATAGGCACTTCAATCGAGTGATAAAGCAGCCAGGCCAGTGGCAGGCAGGACAGCAAAGCCGCCATTTGAACGGCGGCGGGCATTTTTGGAAACCAGGCATATCCGGCAAAAACCGCCACCGGCCAGTGCACAAGGTAGAGCGAGTAGGAAATTTTGCCTATAAACTGCATCGGCAGGCTGACCAGCAGGGTCCGTCCCATGCTCGCGACACGACCATACCGCAAGAGGACCGCCGTCGCTGCGGCCACCGGGACCGCAAAGGGGGCCGGCCACGGATCGTCCTCCTGCGCCAGCACCATCGAGAGCACAATCAAGACCAGCGCCGCGTTGACGACAGGCGGCTGCCACCGGAGCGGCAGGCGCGACTTTTCGCCCTGTGGGGGCAGCAGCGCCACCATCCCGCCCAGCGCAAACTCCCAAAGCCTGGCGGGCATGGTGAAGAAAGCCACCTTGGGGTCGGTTATCGCCAATATCTGGCACAGGACGAAGGATACAGCCAGCAGCCCGGCCAGCGCGGGCATCCGCCACGAAGGATGCAGGCGCATCAATCCCCAAACACAAAGCGGCCAGACGAGGTAGAACTGCATCTCGACCGCCAGCGACCACAGATGCAGGAGCGGTTTGTAGACCGAGGCGGTATCAAAATAGCCGGCGCCGGTTGAGAAATGGAAATTGGCGAGAAAAACCGCCGACCATACGGCGGACAATCCAAGGGCCCCGGCATCTTCAGGCAGGAGCAGCAGCGCGCCTGCAATCATCGTGGCCATCAGGCTGCAATAATAAGCGGGCGCGATGCGCCAGAAGCGCCTGCGGTAAAAACCGGTGAGGCTGCCTGGCGAAAAAGACGGGCGGCGGACAAACGTTTCCGTCATAAGGCAGCCGGAGATCACGAAAAACACATCGACCCCGGCAAAGCCGCCATTCACCCCCGCAAGGCTGAAATGGAACAGCAGCACCCCAATGATCGCCAGCGCACGCAGCCCGTCAATTTCCGGCCTGTGCGGTCCATGCGTCCCTGAAAGCGGCAAGTCTGGTGCCATGCCCTACCCCGTGCCCGGGACGAATGCATCAAACGCAGCCCAGAATTGCTCGCGGAACACGTCCCGCTCGATCAGGATTTCGTGGCGCGATTGCGGCAGGGTCAGGGTGCGGCAGGCTTTCAGCCTTGTGCCGGTGCGTTCGGCCAGGGCGGTATCTACCACCTGGTCCTCCCCCGCTGCCACAATGAGGCAGGGCACGGGGGTGTGGCTGGCATAGGCCGGCTCCTGAAACTGCGCCATGAAGCGGAAGGCGGCATGGATCCAGCCGATGGTTGGCGAGCCGATGGCGAGTTGCGGTGCGCCTGCGGCGACGCCCGCCATCCGGGCATAGCGCCTTGGGTCGGAGGTCATTACATTGCCGGGGAATGGCTTGGTCATATAGGCGGTGGCCCCGCCGCCGGGGATGAACGCGCCGCCAAGACCGGTCAGGTCCAGCGTGGAGGCCAGCCAGCGTGCGCCCCGGGGATATTTCAGCCCGGCGAATCCCAGCATGGGCGCGCTCAGCACCAGCCGCTCAAACACCGAGCGGCCGGCCAGGGCCTGGCCCAGCAGGATCGCCCCGCCCATGGAATGGCCGAGGCCAAACCACGGCCTCGGGCAGTTCGGCGCCAGCACCTGCGCCACCAAGGCTTCCAGATCCCGCTCGTAGAGCGAGAAATCGTCGATATGGCCCTTGCGCGGATTGGGCAGTTCACGCACCGAAAGGCCCTGCCCGCGCCAGTCAAACGCCACCACGTAAAAGCCGCGCGCCAGCAGCTCGCCAATCACCTCAAAATATTTCTCGACAAATTCGCCCCGGCCATTGGCGATGACGATGGTGCCGCGCGGCTGGGCGGCCCCGGCCCAGCGCACGGTGCGGATGCGCAGACCATCGCTGCAGGCAATCTGCGCGACCACAGCGCCCGGCGGGGCTGGGTTGGCCGGGTTGTCAAACAGGTCCATGGTGCCTCGAAAACTGCCGGTTTTGCCAGCCTTAGCGCAGGCGCGGCGCGATAGAAAGCGCCGCCTTCCTTTCTGCGCCGGGGCGGCGTATAGAAGCGCCCGTTCTTTTTTTTCAGGTTTCCGGCGGGCAGGACAATGGCAGGGCACAGTCAGTACAAGAACATCATGCACAAAAAGGGCAAGCAGGACGCCCTGCGGGCCAAGCTGTTTTCCAAACTGGGGCGCGAAATTACCGTTGCCGCCAAAATGGGCCTGCCCGACCCCGCGATGAACGCCCGTTTGCGCGCCGCCATCATCGAAGCGCGCTCCGAAAACATGCCGCGCGACAATATCGAGCGCGCGGCGAAAGCTCGATCGTGATGTCTTGCTGCCAAACCTTCACATTCTTCGCGCGCAAGGAGATTCCTGCGACC
>JAYVYA010000361.1:0-10527 GCA_043784745.1 Hyphomicrobiales bacterium | reverse complement strand
CGCTGCAAATCAGTCCGATCCATGCCCCCATGGATTCAGAGTTTCGCGGGATTGGCAAGGGGCGGAAAAATCAGCGGAAATAAGGGTGGGTAATTACGGAAATCTGGCACTATGTGGCGAATGACAAGCATCGGACCAAAGCCCGCAGGGATTGTAAGGGCCGGTGAAAATGGCGTTGGTAGTGCGGCCATGCAGGAAACTTCGCGCCCGCGAAAACACCCCGCCACATCTTTCGGGACGGCCTGAAGAAGGCCTCCTCAAGATTGGGGCGGATTGGTTTGATCTTCGCCGGACACCCCCCGCTCCCGCCACAAAATCACCATCCCCGCCGCCACAATCACCCCCGACCCCGCCAGCATCATTGCATCCGGCCAGTCGCCGAATACCAGAAACCCAAGCACAATGGCCCAGACGATTTGGGTGTATTGATAGGGCATGACTACCGACGCCGGCGCGAGTTTCAGCGCCTGATTGACGGCCATGTGGGCGAGGGTGGCGACGATGCCGAGACCGCCCAGCAGCGCGAAATCCCGCCACGACGGGGCCGCCCAGCCCAGGGGCGCGGTAACGAGGCCAAACAGCAGCGCCGCACCCGATTGCCATGTCACCAGCACAATGCCTTTTGCCCCGCGCAGGCGGCGGGTGATCACCATAGTGAGCGCGAAGAGAAAGGTGCCGCCAATGGCAATCAGCGCGGGCAGGGAAAAGCTGGCGGCGGAAGGCCGCATCGCCAGGACAACGCCGCCAAGCCCGGCAAGGATCGCGGCAATGCGCGGCCCATCCAGCTTCTCGCCCAAAAACCACCAGGCAAGGGCGGTAACAAAAACCGGCGTTGCCATATAAAAGGTGACGACATCGGCGAGCGGGAGATAAGCCACCGACCTGTAGAACGCCGCAACCTCCGCCGTCGTCAACATCACCCGCAGCAGGTGCAGCCTTGGCTCGGCGGGCCGACTGATGGCGCGCCAGCCGGTGCGGAAAATCAGTGGCGAGAGCATGGCGAGGCCAAACAGGCTGCGCACCAGCAGTAGCTGGCCGACGTTGTAGGTCGCCACCAGCCATTTGCCCATCGCATCATTGATCACAAACATCAGGATCGCAGCGAGCATCAGGGCAATGCCGAGGCGGGCATTTTGCCGGGCGGCAGGCTGCCTGGCCCCCCAGACCTCCGCCTCCACCGCGATGTCGGCTCCCGTGCCGGAAGCCGGTTCAATCAGCACGCCATGGCGTTCGTTGCTCACGCATTCCTCCGCAACGCGACCGCCCCGGTCGCCGGTTCAACGCCGCAAATGTAGACGCGGGCGCTGACGGCGGGAAGGGCGAAATCCGCCAAAGCCTGCGCTCCCCCAGCGAGCTGGAAGTGCGCGGTCCCGATTGGGCAAAAAAATGCCGGGCACGAAGCCCGGCTAGAATTCTGGCTTGCACCAGAACTTTCCAAATGGGGAAAGGCTTCAGGCTCTGGCGGGAGGGGTCTGAGGGGGCAGACAAACCAAAGCCCGAAGCATCACCAAGATGAGTCGATCCCGTGATTCGTGCAATAGCGGCAATTGCATAGGTGCCATGCAATAAATGCGGTTATGTCAATCCCCGGAACCGCCGGTGATAGCTGGCATCATATAGCGCGCTATTGCCAAAGCCCTCCGGTGCCAGCACCCGCCCCACCAGAATGAGAGCGGTGCGCTCCAGCCCGGCCTGCGCCACCTGCCCGGCAATATTGGCCAGTGTGCCGCGCAAAATCCGCTCCTCTGGCCAGGATGCGCGAAAAACCACCGCCACCGGGCAATCGGTGCCATAAAACGGCACCAGCTCCGCCACCAGCTGGTCGATGACATGGATCGACAGATGCAGCGCCAGCGTCGCGCCCGTCCGGGCAAAATCGGCCAGCTTCTCGCGTTCCGGCATGGCCGAGGCGCGCCCGGAAGTGCGGGTCAGCACCAGCGATTGCGCCAGTCCCGGCAAGGTCAGCTCGCGGCCCAGCGCCGCAGCGGCGGCGGCGAAAGCGGGCACTCCCGGCGTAATCGTCCAGCCAATCCCCAGCCGGTCCAGCTCGCGCAATTGTTCGCCCATCGCGCTCCAGACGGAAAGGTCTCCCGAGTGCAGCCGCGCCACATCCTGCCCCGCCGCCTCTGCCCGCATGAATTCTTCTACCAGCCTTTCCAGCGTCAGCGGGGCAGTGTCGACCATCCGCGCGCCGGGCGGGCAATGCGCCAGCAAAGCCTGCGGCACCAGCGATCCAGCATAGAGACACACCGGGCAGCACGCAATCAGGTCGCGGCCGCGCAGGGTGATCAGGTCCGGTGCGCCCGGCCCGGCGCCGATGAAATGCACCGTCATTTCGCGTCTCCGCTGCTAGCAATGGCACAGGTGGCGCTGGCGCTGGCCAGACGCGGCACCAGCAGCCGCGCCCCTGCCCCCGCCCCCGCCAAAGCCGCCGCCTCCGCCACCGAGGGCGTGCCAAACAATGCGGTGACGCGCTCCAGGCGGCGGGTGAGCTGCGCCTCCTGCGCGGCCAGCGTTGCGGCGGGGAAAAACACCAGCGGCAGGCCCAGCACCGCCCCCGCCTGCAACAGCCCCGCCTCACCCTGCTTCTGCGCCACCGAGCAAAGCCGCACCAGGGACCGCAAACCTTCAGGTTCGCCAGTGCCGAAGGCTTGATCGAACATTGCCTGTTCAAGCCCTGAACTTGCGACCCTGAAGGTTCGCGGTCCGGACATTGCCCACGCCCGGCGCACCAGTTCCACAATCTCCGCCGCGCCGCAGCCCCGGCGGCAGCCAATGCCGATGGCGATCATGGTTTGACCACGCTCCATTGCATCATTGGCATGGCCGGCCGCCAGCCAAAATACGGCCCCACCGGATCGGCGCGGCTGAGGTGGACCTGGATGAGATCACCGCCATGGGCCCGAAACCCCTGCATCAGCAGGGTCTGCGTTTCCAGCGTCACAGCATTGGCCACCAGCCGCCCGCCGGAGCGCAGCGCCTTCCACGCCGCCGCCATCACGCCCTCGTCCGGGGCACCGCCCCCCAGAAAAATCGCATCCGGCATGGCCAGCTCCGCCAATGCTCCGGGCGCCTCGCCCTGCACAATCTGCAGGCCCGGCACCCCCAGTGCCATTGCATTGCGGGCGATGCGGGCGGCGCGGTCAGCGCGCGGCTCTATCGCGATCGCCCGGTTTTTTGGATCGCGCAACATCCATTCAATGCCGATGGAACCGGAACCCGCCCCGATATCCCACAGCAATTGCCCGCGCAGCGGTGCCAGCGCCGACAGGGTCATGGCGCGGACTTCGCGCTTGGTGATCTGCCCGTCATGCTCGAACCACTCGTCGGCAATTCCGCCGGCCAGCGGCAGGAACCGCGCGCCCGGCTGGTCCAGCACTTCCAGCGCCACCAGATTGAGCGGATCATATGTCTCGCCCTGCCACGCTTGGGCTGCGAGGGAGACCAGCCGCTCGCGCGGCCCGCCCATTGCCTGCATCACAATTATCCGCGCCAGCCCCATGCCGCGCGCGGTCAATGCCTGTGCCAGCTTGCCCGGCGTGGTGCCATCCCACGACAGGGCCAGAATGCGCGCGCCGGGCTGAAGATGCGGCACCACCAGCGCGAGGTCCCGGCCATGCAGGGACAGCGTGGTGCAATCCTGCAAGGCCCAGCCCAGCCGTGCGGCGGCGAGGCTGAAGGCGCTGGTGCCGGGCAGGCACGCCATTTCGCCAACCAGAAATTCATCGGCCAGCAGCGAGCCAATGCCATAAAAGAATGGATCCCCCGTCGCCAGCACCACCACCGGCTGGCCCCGCCGTGCGGCAATGAGGGGAAAGGCATCCCCCGGCGGGGAAGGCCAGAGCAGTGTGTCGCAAGCCAACGGCCCGGCCAGCGCCAGATGCCGCGCCCCGCCGACCACCAGTTCTGCTTGCGCCAGCAGCGTTTTGGCCGCAGAAGACAGGCCATCCAAGCCGTCCTCGCCGATGCCGATAAGGGTGAGCCAGCGCGCGATGGTCATCGTTTACCCCAAAAGAGCACTGTAACATGCGGGTTCTGGTTCTGGGCGGCACCAGCGAGGCGATGCAGCTGGCCCGGCTCTTGGCCGGGCAGCGCGCGATTGACGCCCTGTTCTCGCTGGCCGGGCGCACGGCCAACCCGGCGGCCCCGCCAATCCCCAGCCGCATGGGTGGCTTTGGCGGGGCGGAGGGGCTGGCGGACTTTCTGCGCAAAGGCCGGTTCGGCGCGCTGGTGGATGCCACCCACCCCTTTGCCGCGCAGATGTCGCACCATGCTTTTGAGGCTTGCGCTGCGCTCGGCCTGCCCCTGTGCGCCCTCTCCCGCCCGCCCTGGCAGGCGGGGCCGGGGGACAGCTGGATGGAGGTGCCCGATTTGTCTGCCGCCGCCCTGGCCTTGGGGCCAAGACCGCGTCGCGTCTTCCTCACCACCGGGCGTCTCGGCATTTCGGTCTTCGCCAGTGCGCCGCAGCACCATTACCTCTTCCGCAGCATTGATCCGCTGGTCCCGCCCCCGGCCTTCCGCCATAGCGCCCTCCTCGCCCGCCCGCCGTTTTCGGTGGAGAGCGAGACCGCGCTGATGCGGGCGGAAGCAATCGATATTCTTGTCACCAAAAACAGCGGAGCGCAGGCTACCGCCGCCAAGCTCGCCGCCGCGCGCGCGCTGGGCCTGCCCGTGATCATGGTGCAGCGGCCCGCATTGCCCGGCATTGCGCAATTTGGTGAGGCCGCGACCGTGCTGGACTGGCTGAACGCTCATGCCCCGCTCCCGTAAAAGCGGGGAGTATAGACAATCGGGAGGCCGGCGGCGCGCTGAATCACCCTTGTCTGGCTGGAGCCGATCATCACCAGCGTGCTCATGTCCGCGATGCCCGGATCAGCCGCGCCCAATGTCGTCACCACAATCGCCTCATCCGCCCGCCCGACAGCGCGGGCAAATGCCACCGGCGTTGCGGCGTCTTTCACCTTGCGCAGCAGCGCAAAGGCTTCGAATATCTGCCCGCGCCGGGCTTTGGAGGTGGGGTTATAGAGCGCGATGACAAAATCTGCTTCCGCCGCCAGCCGCAGCCGCCGCGCTACCACCGCCCACGGCTTCAGATTGTCGGAGAGCGAGATCGCGCAAAAGTCATGTCCCAGCGGTGCCCCCAGCCGCGCCGCCGCCGCCTGCATGGCGGAAATGCCGGGCATCACCTGAATGTCGAGCAGGCGCCAGGCCGGATCCCCCGCCTCCAAAGCCTCATACACCGCCGCCGCCATGGCAAATACGCCGGGGTCGCCGCCCGATACAACCGCCACCACCCGGCCCTCCGCCGCTAGTTGCAGCGCATGGCGGGCACGCTCCAGCTCCACCCGGTTGTCGCTGGCATGCACCCGCTGGCCCGGCACCAGCGCGAGGCGCGCCAGATAGGGGCCATAACCCACGACATCGCTCGCCTGCGCCAGCGCCGCCGTCACCTCAGGCGTCACCCATTCCGGCGCACCCGGCCCCAGCCCGGCAATCAGCAGCCGCCCGCTCATGGTGCCCGCCCCTGTCCGGGAATCAGGATCATGGCGAAATAGGGGGCGATGTCGCCAGCAAAATCGGCCAGCGGGCAGATTCTCTCGCCCGCCATCGTGCCGCGCTCGGCATAGACCGCGCGCTGCATCAGCCCCGCCGCCGCAATTGCCGCCCGCACTTTCGGGAAATTGCGGCCCAGTTTCATGATGACGAAGGCATCGCCCTGCGCCAGCCGCGCCGCCAGCGCTGCCTGCGGCAGGGTGCCGGGCAGCACGGTGAGGATATCATCGCCCCAGGTCATCGGCATTCCCGCCGCCGTCCAGCAGCCCGACATGCCCGTGACCCCGGCAATCACATCCACTTGAAAACGCCCGCGCAACCGCACGTGCAGATGCATGAACGAGCCGTAGAACATCGGATCACCCTCGCACAGCAGCGCCACATCGCGGCCCGCCGCCAGCAGCGCGGCAATCTGCGCGGCGGAAGTCTCATAGAAGGCATGAAGCTGGCCGATATAGTCGGGGTGGTCGAACGCGATTTCGGTGGTGACGGGATAGGCCAGCGGCATTTCCGCAACACCCGGTGCCAGCAGCCCCTCAACAATTCCGCGCGCATGGCCGAGCCGCCCGCGCTTGCAGAAATAAGCGACAATGCCCGCCGCCTGCACCGCCCGGAGCGCCTTGACTGTCATCAAGCCGGGATCACCAGGGCCCAGCCCGATGCCGGTCAGGCGGCCCTGTGCCGGGGTGCCGCTCATTCCGTCTCGCTCGCCAGCGCATTCAGCGCCGCTGCCGCCATGGCACTGCCGCCGCGCCGTCCGCGCACAATCATGCCGGGCACCCGGTTCTGCGCCATCAGCGCTTCTTTGGATTCAGCGGCTCCGATGAAGCCCACGGGCATGCCGATAATCGCGGCAGGCCGGGGTGCCCCCTCATCCAGCATGTGCAGCAGGTGGAACAGCGCCGTGGGGGCGTTGCCAATCACCACCACCGAACCATCCAGCCGGCCGCGCCACAATTCCAGCGCAGCAGCGCTGCGGGTCGTGCCCAGCCGTGCCGCGAGGCCCGGCACATCGGGATGGGGCAGCGTGCAGATCACCTCGTTGTGCATCGGGAGCCGGGCCCGGGTAATGCCGTGGGCGACCATTTGCGCATCGCAAAACACGGGCGCGCCGGCATTCAGCGCCAGCTTTGCCGCCCGCACGGCCCCCGGCGCAAAGGCAATGTCTCCTGCTACATCGACCATGCCGCAGGCATGGATGATGCGCACCGCCACCCTGGCCTCCTCATCGCGAAACCGCCGGAGGTCCGCCTCGGCGCGGATCATGGCGAAGGAGCGGCGGTAGATTTCCGCGCCGTCGCGCTCATATTCGTAAGGGCCGCTCATTTCGGGTTTCCAGCCAAATTTTCGCCGTGCGCCAGCGCCTGGAGGGCACGTGCTGCGGCGGCAAGGTCAAGTTGGTGCAGGTTTGCGCGATCCCTGGCGGTGCCGTCAAGCACGAGGTCATAATATCCTTCGCCCCCCACCAGCGTCGCTATGGTTTTTTCTGGCCGGGCGCAGCCTTTGGCGCAACCGGAGACGTGGAGGGTAATGCCGGTTGCGGCCAGCTGGCGGGCCATTCCCGCCAGCGCCAGCGCATCCGCCTGCGTCGCCGTGGAGCCACTTTTGCAGGCGGGCGCACCGGGGCAGGCGGCTATGGCCAGGCGCGGGTCAGCGGGGTCGAGAATACCGCCAAGGGCCAGAACTGCTCTCTGGAACACGACCGTCCGGGTCGCCTCTGCGCCGGTGTGGCCAGCACGGTCGCGTTCCGGAGTGACCAGCACACTCCGCCATGGCGTGACCCGGAGTTCAGCACCTTCCCCCGCCAGTTCCGCCAGCGCCCGCCATTCCCCCGCCGTCCAGCGCCCGAAAGGCTTGCCGATTCCGGTGAAAGCGAAATCGCCGATGGACTTGGGGCCAAGAGGCGGTTGCAGCCGCTGCGGCATGGAAGGTGGCAAAGCCACCGCAACTGGCGCGCAGGCCCGCACCACCCCCGCCCAATGCCGGGGTGCAAGTGCCATCGGGCGCATCCGCTGCGGCACCGGATATTGCTTGAGCCGGCTCCGCAGAAATTCCAGCGCAATGCCCGCCGCAACCGCCGCCACATCCCCCGGCCAGCAAGCCGCAACCGGTTTCTCATGCCCGGCGATGAACACGGCAAAGGCCGCACCTGACGGGGCGGCAAAGGCGCAAAACCGCACATCGGCCCGCACCCCGGCCAGATCAAACGCGCCACCATCGGCCAAGGCAAAACCAAATTTCCCCGGCAAACCGGCCAGCCCGTCATCGCCGGAAATCCGCGCCTCCAGCGCCGCCACAACGGGGCGAATGTCCAGCAAGGCCGTGGGGTCAACACCCGCCAGCGGGCCGGCAATCACGTTGCGCCGCGCTTCTGCTGCGAGGCCGGCATCCAGCAATTCCAGTTCGGCCAGCCGGGCCTGCAAGCCGGGCAAACTGGCCTCGCTGACCCCGCGCAGCTGGATGTTGGCCCGCCCGGTCAGTTCAATCAGGCCATTGCCGAAGCGTTCGGCACAGTCGGCTATCGCCAGCGCGGTCGCTACTGGCACAATCCCGCACCTGATCCGCAGCCGCACCAGCAGGCCGTCACCCGTCAGCATCGGCCGCAGCGCGCCGGGGCACCAGCCATTGATGGCAAAGGTCATGCCGCCGCCCCGGACCGCGAACCTTCAGGTTCGCCTGCGTGCGGACATCCTGTGCCAGCCGGACACGAATCAGGCGCTGTACAAGCGAACCTGAAGGTTCGCGGTCCGGTTGCGTGCTCTTGCGTCATCGTGGACCCCGCATGTCAGCCAGCCGTGCGGCCACGGAATTTCGGCGGGAGGTCCACAGGCCGCGCTGCTGCGCTTGTTGAAACCGGGTCGCGATGGCGCGGGCGGCAGCGGGATTGGCTTGCATCAGGAACAGGCGCACCGCATCATTGTCGCAATAGGCATCAAACAGCCGGTCAAATTGCCCATTGTCTGCCACATCGGTCATTGCGGCCCAGGCGAACAGGTTGTCCACTGTCTCCGCCAGTTCCGCCGCGCCGCGAAAGCCGTGGCGCATTTGCCCGGCAATCCATTTCGGGTTGGTCGCCCGCCCGCGCATCACCCGCGCCAGTTCCTCCCGCAGCGTGCGGATTTTCGGGGCCTTGGCTGAGGTATCGGCATGGTAGAGCGCCGGGGTTTTGCCCAGGGCCCGCGCCGCCGCTGCAAACCCGCCGCCATGTTCGGCAAAGGCGCTGGAATCGAGAATATCCTGTTCTGCCATATCCTGCACATGCACATAGGCATCAGCCTTGGCCACTTGCCCGGCAAAGGCGGGGCTGGCTGTGCCCAAAGCATCCGCCCCGCCATAAGCATGGCTGGTAGCGGCCAGATAGGTCGCGGCAAGGTCGGGCGCGCCCCAGCCCTCTTGCGCCAGCACATCACTCAGGCCAATGCCATAGGTGCCGGGGGCGGAACCAAAAATCCGGGCTTTTTGCGCCGCCCCCGCCAGCGGGTTGAACTCCGCCTCCTCGTCCAGCCCCGCTACAGCCTGCACGGCCTGATCCAGCAACGCGATCTGCGCGGCAAACACATCGCGGAACAGGCCGGAGATGCGCAAAGTGACATCGACACGCGGGCGTTCCAGTCTGGCCTGCGGAATAATCTCGAACCCGAGCACGCGGGAGGTGGCATTGTCCCACAACGGCCGCACGCCCATCAGCGCCATAGCCTGCGCAATTTCATCGCCGCCGGTGCGCATGGTGGCGCTGCCCCACAGGTCCATGACGATATTGCGCGGCCATTCGCCATGGTCCTGGGCATGGCGCTGCATGATTTCAGCGGCGATGCGCTGGCCAATTTCCCATGCAGCGCGGGTGGGCACATTGCGCGGATCGACTGAATAGAGGTTGCGCCCGGTCGGCAGCACATCCAGCCGGTCGCGCGAGGGCGCACCGCCGGGGCCGGGCTGGATGAAGCGGCCTGCGAGGGCCCCCAGCAGCGCGGACATTTCGGCTTTGGCGCAGGCGGCCAGCGCGGCACGGCCCGATGCCTGCGAAATGGCCAGCGTGCGCACCATCTCCCGCCGCTGCGCGCCCGGCATCGCCCGGCCAAACACATGCAGCCCGTCGCGGATGCGCATCTCCTTGCAATCGCACAGGAACGCGTCGAGTTTGGCCAGCGCGGCCTCCGGTTCCGCTCCGGCATCCATGCCGCTTTCAGCCGCCAGCCCGGTTTCCTGCGCCCGCGCCAGTATGGCCCCGGCCAGATGGCGGGCGCGGCGCGGGTCCATGGCGCGGGCATTGGCATATTCGTCCAGCAAAGCCTCCAGCTCGAGCCCGGCCCCTTCCGCTCCGGCTTGCGTCAGGGGCGGCGTCAGATGGCCCAAAGCGATGGCCGACAAGCGCCGCCTGGCCTGCGCCGCCTCGCCGGGATTGTTGACGATGAAGGGGTAGATCACCGGCACCGCGCCGAGCAGAACCTCCGGCGCGCACGCTTCGTCCAGTGCCACTGCCTTGCCCGGCAGCCATTCCAGCGTGCCATGGGTGCCGCAATGAATCATCGCGTCAATGGTCAGGCTGTGGCGCAGCCAGAGGTAGAAAGCGATATAGCCATGGCAGGGCGGGAGCGCGGTATTGTGGTAATCGCCCCGCATCGCGTCGCGCGTGCCGCGCGCCGGTTGCAGCGCCACCAGCAGGTTTCGGGCGCGGATGTAGCGGTAGCCAAAGACACCGTCGGCCAGCGCCGCATCCGTCTCCGGTTCGCCCCAATGCTGCATGACGCTGGCACGAAACGCTTCTGGCAAGTCAGCAAACCAGCGTTGATAATCGGCCAACGACGGGCCGGGCTGCACCGCCCCGTCCGCCAGCACGCGCATCAGCCGCGCAGCATCGGGCAGCCGCCCGATCCGGTAGCCGGCGCGCCGCATCGCCGCCGCCATCGCCCGCACGCTGGCGGGCGTGTCCAGCCCCACGGCATAGCCGGTGCGCCCGCCCTTGCCGGGATAATC
>JAYVYA010000360.1:0-2117 GCA_043784745.1 Hyphomicrobiales bacterium | reverse complement strand
TCCTTTGCGGTGAAATAATCGGAATAACCGGCGCGAAGGCTGGCATCAAACGCGTGCACCGACCAGTTGGACTGCAGGGTGCCGCCGGCCTCCGCCCGCCCGTACCACGAGCCTTTGGCCGTGCCCGCGACACGGTTGGGGTTGGTGTCATAGCCGGTGTCAAATTCGGCATAGGGTTTCAACCGGAGCGATCCGATATCGATGCCAAGGGGATCAAACGGGTGTTCGTCCACTTTGGGGCGTTTGGGTGGCGGGATAACGGGAATGGCAGCAACTGTGGGGCCGGGGGGCGCGCGGAGGGCAAAACTGCGGCGGCGGTTTTCGGGCGCGCCGGGGTAGGCCTGCAAGGCGGGCAGGGGGCGGCCATTGGGGCGGCCCAGCAATTTGGGCAGCAGCGGCTTGCGCTTTTTGGGCTTGCCGTAATTGATGGGTGAAACAGGTGCGTTCGGGTCCACTGCGGGGCCCGCCAGGGAAGCGCCCGGCGATGTGCCGCGCAAGGACACCAGCGGCGAATCGGGCGCGGCGGACTGGGCGCTGGCTGGCGCGGTCATCGTCAGTCCCAGCGCCGTGCCAAGTGCCAGCAGCGCCCTGAAAATTGCCTGAAAACAACGGACTGGAGCCTGCCGCACAATGCCTCTCGCGCTGCGGGCCAAGCGTTGGCGCAACGCGACCCTGCATTCAGGGTTACGGCCTTATGGTTAACGCTTTGTTACCCGGACCGCGCACTTGCCGTGCGCCCTGTCCGCTGCCTTGATCTTGCCGGGTTTGGCATGTGTCGCCGCCGGGCAAGAGCGCACTGGAGTGCGCGGTCCGGGCAAGAGCGCACTGGAAGTGTGCGGTCCGCGCAAGTGCGCACTGGAAGTGCGCGGTCCGGGGAAGCTTCAATTCCCGATACGGGCGGTGCCGGTTTCGCCGTTGTCTCTTTGCCAGAAGACCGAATTATCGGAAACACGCTTGAGGTTGAAGCACATCTGCTTGCCGTCATACCAGGTGGTGAATTTCTGGCACAGCCGGTCTCCGGCGATCCACCATTTGCCGCTGTCATTGGGCTTGAGCCATTTGCCAAGGCCGACAGCCTCGCCGGAGCCATCGACAACGCCGCTGCGCTGGTAATGCAACGGCAGTTCGCCGCCCAGAGGCGCAGCAAGGTAAATCCGCCGCCCGATGATGTCGCGCTGGATGTCGGCGGCTTTCATCGGTCCTTCGGCCATCGCGGGCAGGGCAGCGCCCGCCAGGATCATTCCTGCCATAATGATTCGCATGTCATTTCCTTTGCTTTCCGGGCCCGTAATGACAGGCCGCCGCATTTGGTTCCATGAAGCAATAACAATCAGTTTTTCACCTGTTTGTCGATCCAGCGTCGCGCCGTGGCGGCGACGCCCTCGCGAAGCAGCAGCATGTGCCCGGCACCGGGGAGTGGCATGAATGTCTTTGGTTCATTGGCGAGGGCAAACAGGCGCTGGCCATAGCGAAACGGGATGGTCCAGTCATCCTCGCCATGCAGGACCAGCAGCGGGATGTGGACATTCTTGATCCGGTGCAGTCGCGATGCACCAAGCTTTCATTCCGGGCAGCCATTAGCGTTCGGGCCAACACTTGACTTGTTCATTCCCGGAGCACGATTATCGACCTTGAATTGTTTTATGTTAATAACCCGGGCATTCGAAATCAATCGCAGCAATCCGCTCCCCATATCGATGTCCCAATTTACAGGAGGTATGGGAATTGCAACGCCACGAGTCTCGGATTGCGTCACGCAGAATTGTCCGGCATCGGTCTTCAGAGTAAGATTGTCGACATTTTGAATGATCAATTGATTATAGACACACGATTGAGTTCCAACACCTTCCGTGGCTGTGACAGATAAATTTCCATTGTATATCACCGCCGAGTTATTAGCTCCCGAGCAAATATCTGTGGGGATACTCAATCCAGTGCAGTTTGGAACGTCAACGTTGTTTGCAGAAAGTTCCATATTTTGTCCCGTGAGCAGGATTACTCCGTCGCCAATCGCGATGGTGTAATTACCCACCCTTTTTTCCGCTGATTTTTCCGCCCCTTGCCAATCCCGCGAAACTCTGAATCCATGGGGGCATGGACCGGACTGATTTGCAGCG
>JAYVYA010000359.1:0-2582 GCA_043784745.1 Hyphomicrobiales bacterium | reverse complement strand
CAAACTGAAGGAACTCAAGGTCAGCGAATAAAGCGAGCTCCGGCTATTTGCTCCAGGCGGCGAGTGCGTCGGTGATGACGCGGTCCCCGCCCGGCCCCTTTTCAATCACCAGCTTGCCATATTGGCCGGGGGCCAGCCGGAAGGGAATGTCCAGCCACTGGCGGTTGCGCACCAGGTCGAGATTGCGGGGGACGATTGATTCGCCCTGGCCCAGCGCCACAATGAAATTATTGTCGAGAATGGCTCGGGCCAAGCCCTCAAGGCGGATGCCATTGGGCGCGTTCTCGTCCCGCATTTCAGGCACATCAATTGCCTTGACCGGGCCGAGCAGGCTGCCGGAGGCCGGAATGAATTTGACCCGGATGAGATGAGACGCCGGAAAGGCTGCATCGCGGTTGACCTGAAACGTAACCGTCGCTCCGAATTTGGCATCGGCAAAGTCAATATCGGCCCGCGCATTGGTCTGCAAAGGTTCGCCAGCGCCGCCATTGATGGTTTCCAGACGCCAGATGACGCTGCCCTGATAGGTGGCGGTATTGTTTTTGTCATCTGGCGCAACCTGCACCACAACAAACGCCCGCTGCGCTATGGGGATGGACGGTTTGCTGTCGGGCGGCACGTCGGGGGTGCCCGCCGTCACAGGCTTGCTGTCGGGAGCGGGCTGGGGCGGAGTTGCGGGAGACGGGCCGGGGGTTTTCCCCGGGCGTCCGATCCGGTCGCCGATTTTGGCGGGCCGGGGATCTGCGGCTGCGATGCCCGGCGGATCGGCGAATTTGGTGCGGGGGCCGTCAAAGGGCGGATTTGGCCCATAGATCGCGAAACCTGCCACGCAGGCGGTAACGGCCAGCAAAATCGCGCCCGCCACGATCAGGCGACGGTTGCCAAACCGGCTGGGAATGACGGGCGATCCTGGTGCAGGAGGTGCCACAGCGCGAGGCCGGAGCAGTGCCTTGCCTGCGGGCCGCGCCGCCTCGGCGGCCTCCGCAGATGGCGGTGCACTGACGGGCTCAGGCGGGCGGACGGGGTTGGACGCGGTAACCGGCTTGGGCGGCACTGGTGCCGCGACTGTGGCGGCCTTGGCGGCCAGATCATTTTCAATCCGGCTGATTGCCGCATCCAGCGACTGGCTTTCGCGCTCAATATCGGCTTCATCGGCAGGCGGATCGGAAATGCGCAATTGCCCAAGCAAAGCCGCGCGCGCCCGCTCATAAATGGCGCGGCGCGTCTCAGGTGTTGAAATGGGCAACCCTGCTACAGCTCTGGCGAGCAACGTATAATAATCAGCCATGCGGTTCTAAGATCATTATGCGCCCCAAACGTCAATCCTGAAACGGGTCATGCACCAGAATCGTGTCATCGCGCTCCGGACTGGTCGAAGCCAGCGCGACCGGGCAGCCGATCAACTCTTCAATCCGGCGGACATATTTGATGGCTTGCGCGGGCAGCGCCGCCCAGGAACGGGCCCCGTGGGTGGTGCCTTTCCAGCCCTCCAGCGTTTCGTAGACCGGCTCGACGCGGGCCTGCGCGCCCTGGCTGGCTGGCAGATGGTCGATGATTTTGCCGTCCAGCCGGTAGGAGGTGCAGATTTTGATTTCCCTGAAACCGTCCAGAATATCCAGCTTGGTCAGGGCTATTCCATCAATGCCGGAGGTGCGCACGGTCTGGCGCACCAGCACCGCATCAAACCAGCCGCAGCGGCGCGGGCGACCGGTATTGGTGCCAAATTCGTGGCCGCGCTGGCCGATCAGCGCGCCGGTTTCATCCTGTAGCTCGGTCGGGAAAGGCCCGCCGCCAACACGCGTGGTATAGGCCTTGGCGATGCCCAGGACATAGCCAATGGCGCGGGGTCCAAGGCCGGAGCCGGTCGCCGCGGCCCCCGCAACAGTGTTGGAGGAAGTAACGAACGGGTAGGTCCCATGGTCGACATCCAGCAGGGCACCCTGCGCCCCTTCAAACAGGATGCGCTTGCCCGCGCGCCGGGCAGTATCCAGCGTCTGCCAGGCTACATCCATGTAGGGCAGTATGGCGGGTGCAACCGACAGCAGTTCCTCGCGAATGGCCTGCAAGGCGACAGGCTCCAGCCCAAGGCCAATTCGCAACGGATCATGGTGGGCGAGCAGGCGGGCGATTTTTTCATCCAGCGTGTCCGGCTCGGCCAAATCCATCAGGCGGATGGCGCGGCGGCCGACCTTGTCCTCATAGGCCGGACCAATGCCCCGCTTGGTGGTGCCGATTTTGACGCCGCCGGTGCTGGCTGATTCGCGGTGGGCGTCCAGCTCCCGGTGGAGCGAGAGAATGAGGGTGACATTATCAGCAATTTTCAGGTTGGCGGGAGAAATTGCTACGTCCTGCGCCTGCAGTTTGGCGATTTCGCCGATAAGGTGGTGCGGGTCGAGCACGACCCCATTGCCAATGACCGACAATTTGCCGGGGCGGACAATGCCGGAGGGCAGCAGGGCCAGCTTGTAGACCTTGCCGTCAATGACCAGCGTGTGGCCGGCATTGTGCCCGCCCTGGAAGCGCACCACGACATCGGCCCCCACCGAGAGCCAATCGACAATCTTGCCCTTGCCCTCGTCGCC
>JAYVYA010000358.1:0-2500 GCA_043784745.1 Hyphomicrobiales bacterium | reverse complement strand
TCTTTGAGACCCTAATCGCCTCCAAACCACCGCCCGAATTGCAAAAAATGATGGGGATTTGAAAATGGGGGAGAGTGTGATGGGGATTTAGAATTGCTGAAGTTCCATAAATCCATTTGCTTTTCTTCTGACTCCTGCTAGTTTTTTATTTAGTTGGATCGGTGCTGACGGCGCGCAATTTCGTGGCTAACCGGGTAGCAGTGCGGACGGAGTGACGGCATATGATGCGCGGTCTTCGATTCTTTCTCGCAGTTGCCTTGACATATGCCGCGACCCTGCTGCCAGCCGCTGCCGAAAAACGTGTCGCGCTGGTAATTGGCAATAGCGCCTATGCCCGGACCGGACAACTCGTCAATCCGGCCAATGACGCCAAGGCCGTGGCCGCGCTGCTGCGGCGGGCCGGGTTCGAGGCGGTCGAACCAAAACTCGATCTCGGGCTGGCGGCTTTTAAGCGGGCTCTGTCGGATTTTGAGGTGGCAGCGCAGGGGGCCGACATTGCCGCGATCTATTATTCCGGGCACGGGATAGAAATGAGCGGCCAAAACTATCTACTGCCTGTCGATGCCGTTCTCGCGAGGGATGTCGATGTGGCGGACGAGGCCATTTCGCTGGACCGGGTGCTGCGCGCCGCCGAGGGCGCACGGCGGCTGCGGCTGGTGATTCTTGATGCCTGTCGCGACAACCCGTTCAATTCTAATATGCAGCGCCTTGGCGCGAAAAAATCCGTGACGCGTGGCCTCGCTCCACCGGCGGAATCGGCGGATACGCTGGTTGCCTTTGCTGCGCGGGCTGGGACGCAAGCCATTGACGGCGTGCCTGGTGCCAACAGCCCTTTCACCACGGCGCTACTGCGACGACTTGCCGAGCCAGGCCTTGACGTCCAATTAGCCTTTCGCCAAATTCGTGATGATGTTCTGGCGATGACGGATCGAAGGCAGGAGCCGTTCACCTATGGTTCTCTTGGCGGTGCGACCATTCCGTTGATTGGGGCGCAGAAAGACGTGGCCATTCCCTCCGCTGCAAGCGATCCTGCCGCCGACTATGCGTTGGCCGAGCGAATCGGAACGGCGCAGGCCTGGCAGGCATTTCTCGAGCAATATCCTGATGGGCTTTACGCCCGATTCGCGCGCGCAGCCTTGGCCAAGATCGAGAATCGCCAGCCACCCGTCATCGCCGCCCTACCGCCCAGAGTTCAGCAACCGGTCGTCTCTGCGGACTTCCTCGTCGGCCTGATCACCAAAACCAATGACAATCCGTTCTTCGTCAAGATGAAAGAAGGCTTCGAGGTCAAGGCCAAGGAACTCGGCATGAAGCCGCAGTCCTTCGCGGGCAAGAAAGACGGCGATGCCGGCACCCAGATCGAAGCCATCGAGAACCTGATCGCCGCCGGTGCCAAGGGCATCCTCATCACCGCCAACAATGATTCGGTCGTGCCCGCCCTCAAGAAAGCCCGCGCCGCCGGTATTCTGGTGATCGCGCTTGACACGCCCATCGGCGAAGCCGGTGCCACCGACGCGACCTTCGCCACCGACAATTTCAAGGCTGGCATCCTGATCGGCGAATGGGCCAAGGCCATCATGGGTGCCAAGGCGGCTTCCGCCAAGATCGGCATGCTCGACATCAACAAGGCCAACATCTCGGTTGACGTTCTCCGCGACACTGGCTTCCTGAAAGGTTTTGGCATCAATGTTCCGGACCTAAAAGTCTTGGGCTCGGAGAATGACAAGCGCGTCATCGGCCATGAATCCTCGAGTGCTTATGAAGAAGGCGGCCTGAGGAGCACCGAGAACCTGTTGCGGAAGGAGCCAGGCCTCAACGTCATCTACGCGATTAACGAACCAGCGGCAGCAGGCGCATATCGAGCATTGAAGAAGGCTGGTAAAACCCAGGGGGTGTTGATTGTTTCGATAGATGGAAACTGCACAGGCATCTATAATGTCAAAAACGGTTATATTAGCGCGACATCAATGCAGTTCCCGTCGTTGATGGCCTCGAAGGGTGTTGAAGCAGTCGCGGAATTCGCCAGAAGCGGCAGGAAGCCTCCCGTGGTGGTTGATACAGGCGTCGAATTGATCACCGACCGACCTGCAGTAGGTATAGAAGCTCTTGGGTCAAAAGAAGGACTGCGACTCTGCTGGGGCTAAATTTTCCTGCCCAGGAATAATATTGATATCATCACTGACGAGGAGCGCGGTGAAGCTTTATCAAATGCTCACCTTTAACCAATATTTCGGTCAATACATGCTTAAAAAATTGCTTTCTAATCTCATGTCATCACCCCTCACCCCCGCCCATACCGCCGCTCGATATATTCCGCCACCAGCCCCTTGAACTCCGCCGCAATGCCCGGCCCGCGCAGGGTCATCGCCTTTTTGCCGTCGATGAATACCGGGGCTGCCGGGGTTTCGCCGGTGCCGGGCAGGGAAATGCCGATGTCGGCGTGTTTGGATTCCCCTGGGCCGTTGACGATGCAGCCCATGACCGCGACATTCAGGGCTTC
>JAYVYA010000357.1:0-11300 GCA_043784745.1 Hyphomicrobiales bacterium | reverse complement strand
CATTGGCCCTAGCAGCAAACGCGGCTTGGCGCGAACTGGTAAACGCAACTATGAACATAGTTTTTCATAAACTATTGAATTTGCTTGGCTAAAATTGCGTCACTTGAATAGATGCGAACCCCTGTAAACGCTTATACGGCGGACACCGTCTCCGCCATCGCTTTTTGCAGTCCGGCTGCAAGCCCGAAGAACGTTTGGCGATGGCAACTCCCTTCACCCCCTTTTAGCGATGGCTGGTGCGCTCAGAACGGCGGCTGCGCCCGAATGCCTGCCCGCAACCCGGCCCCGCGACGCTCCGGCGCCATTTCGCGCCGGAACCGGAACAGCGCCGCCGGTCGGCCGCCCGTCGCGGCAGAAGCGCCTGTCACCGGCTCGGCCACGTTGGACGAATCAACCAGCCGGCGGAAATTCTGCTTGTGCAGCAACCGGCCAGATATCGCTTCCACCGCGCCCTGTAACGCCGTGAGGGTGAAGCTTTCCGGCATCAGTTCAAAAATCACAGGCCGGTATTTCATCTTGGCACGCAGGCGGCCCATGGCTGTGGCCAGTATCCGGCGATGGTCAAAGCGCATCGGCCTGCCCAATTGTGGCAGTGCCGCGCGCGCCAGCGCCGCTGGCCGCCCGTCCCGCCGCGCTTCTTCCACCAGGCCGGCCTCGTAAAGCAATTCATAGCGCTCCAGCACGTTCTCCGCGTCATTCCCCTGCGAACCTGCGGCAAACAGCCGGTTGATCCGTTCGGTCCGCAATTTCTCGCCTCCCGCCCATTGCCGCAGCAAAGGCGCAATTTTTTGGTCGATTAACAATGCAGGCCGCCCGCCGCGCCAGTCCTCCCACGGGAAAAACTGGTACCAGGGCAAAAAGCCAGGTCCCGGTCGCTGTTCTCTGCTGCCGGGAATTTCCAGCCGTGTCAGGGCAAGATAGCCGACCGAGACAACATGCGGATCCCGGTCGCCATCCCGCGCATGCCGCCCGCGGTCACCGAAGGTATAGAGTTGCTCGACATAGCCGAGCTTTGTGCCGGTCTGGCGGGCGACGGAGGCGCGCAGGCCGATCTCGAACGTCCGGTGTTCGAGCGGATCGAACGGGCCCGATGGCAGGGCGACCGGCTCCGCCTCGCCCGCAGCCGCCAGAATCATCGGCTCCCCCGCCTGCATGGCTACAATCGCGGCGGTGAGGCCAATTTCAACCGGCAACAGGGCTGGGACTGCGCCACTCATGCCAGCTGCGCCAGTTCCAGCGCAAAAGGCACACCTTCATGGCAATCCGCGCCACGCCCGATCGCCGCCACCGCATCAATCATCCGCCCGCCGCGCTGCAAAATCCCGTCAGCAAGGCTGACCAGCCGAACATTGGGCGTCGCGGTTGGCGAGAGGGCGCGGATTTTTTGCGCCAGCGCCGCCTCGCTTGCAGGTTCGAATAGCGCGCAGGCGGCGATGAAGGCGGCGGCGGTGGAGCGGCTGACCCCGGCAAAACAATGGATCACCAGCGGGTGGTGCCGGTCCCATTGCCGCATAAAAGTCAGCAGGGCGGAAACATGCGCTGTGTTCGCCAGCACAAACCCGTCCTGCGGCGCAAGGATGTCGGAAACGCCAACGAACAAATGCCGCTGCGGCGCAATTTCTGCCGGTCGGACAACATCTTTGGTTTGGTGCATCATCGACACCAGCGAGCGGGCACCGGTTGCGCGCACGGTCTGCGCCACTTTGGACAATGCGCAGACGTGAATGCTTGGCATGGTTCAGGCCCCGGACCGGCGGGCGGGCGCCCGGATCATCCCCTGTTCTAGCGCATCGAAGCGGGCGAGAAAACCCGCCTGTGCCGCCTCGCTCGACAGGGGTTGCAACAGTCGTTCCAGTCCTGGCAATGGCGGGGCCGTGCCAAAGATTCTGGCGGCCTCCTCCGGGCTGAACCCGGCCAGATGCACCGCTTCCACCGCCGCGCTGGCCTTGTCGGCTTGCTTGACCAGTTTGGCCAAAGCGGCGCTGGAGGGGTTGCGCAATCCGTAGCGCAGATGGATCGCGGTGAGGAGCTTTGCCTCTGTCACTTTGTAATCAGTGCCAATCACCGCCTTGAACGGCGAGATCATGTCGCCAATCACATATTCTGGCGCATCATGCAGCAAGGCAGACATCAGGCTTTCGGGCGGAAGGCCGGGCTGCATGGCGCGCACAAAAGCCTCGACCAGCAGCGAGTGCTGCGCCACCGAAAAAATCTGCGGCCCCCTTGTCTGGCCGTTCCAGCGGGCGACACGGGCAAGGCCGTGGGCGATATCGGCAATTTCCACGTCGAAGGGCGAGGGATCGAGGAGGTCCAGCCGCCGTCCGGACAGCATTCGCTGCCAGGCGCGCGGCGCTGTTGTCGCACGGACCATCAGCGGCCCCCGCCCAAAGCCGCACAGCGGGCATGACACGCGCAACCGGTCAGATGGTCATTGACCATGCCAACCGCCTCGCAAAATGCATAGACAATGGTGGGGCCGCAGACATTGAAACCTCGCTGCTTCAGGTCTTTGGAGATTTTGGCGCTCAGTTCCGTTTGCGCGGGCACGTCGCCATGGTGGCGAAAGTAATTCTGCTGCGGGCGGCCATCATAGAAATTCCACAAATAGTTCGAAAAGCCCTGCCCCTGCTGGATTTCGAGCCAGACTTGCGCTGATTTGATGGTGCTTTCGATTTTTCCGCGATTGCGCACAATGCCGGCATCCTGCATCAAAGTCTCGACCTTGGCTCCGTCGAACCGCGCAATCTCTTCCGGCTCAAACCCGGCAAACCCCGCCCGAAAAGCCTCGCGTTTGCGCAAAATGGTGAGCCACGACAGGCCCGCCTGGAATCCGTCGAGAATCAGCTTCTCAAACAAGGCCCGGTCATCCCATTCCGGCACGCCCCATTCGTCATCGTGATAGGCCATGTAAAACGGGTCGGTGCCGGGCCACGGACAGCGGGACAGGCCGTCGGAATGGGCGATGGCGGGGCGCAAGGGCTTGGGGGGAGCGGGTTCGGTCATTCCAGATTCTTAGCGCCTGCGAGCGGCAAAGGGAAGTTTTGCGCGGGGGTGCGGCGATACAGACGCTGCCTCAATCACAGCCGCATGTTCGAGTGAGCCATCATTCCCGGGCATCCCTACCCCATCTCAACCACCCCGATCCCCATCTCCCCTGCCAGCGCCCGGAGCGCTGGGCGGTGCTCGCCGTAGACGATGGCGACATGATGCTCCAGCGCCAGTCCCATCATATTGTCGAGCACCTGCCCCGCATCCCGGTCAAACCGCACCACGCCCGATGTGCCCGTAAAGCTTTTGGGCGCGCGCAATACTTCGGCACCGGCCAAAACCATCGTCACCTCATTGCGGGCCTGGCTGATCCGCGCCACGGTGATCCGGCCCGGCTTCAACGAAAATTCCTGCAACAGCGCCATCTTGCGGTTGGAGTGGATTTGCGCGCGCGGCACGTCGTTATCATCCGCCATCGACAACGGGGCGGAGCCGCAGTGCCAGACCACGGCGGTATTGGAAGCGGCGTCCATGTCCACCACATCCACCAGCCACGAGGGTTCTTGCGCAACAGCATTCAGGATCATGCAGGTCAGCGCGCCAAAAACGTCGGCCTCGCAAGCGCAGGGTGTGCCATCTTCGGTTAAAAAACCCATCGGCGCGCAAATGGCGCAGCCATAGTCGGTGAAGGTTTCGGGCCAGCAGCGCACAGCAAGGGCGGAGAGGCCATTGTCCTGCTCGATTTCCTCCAGCGCGGCGGCCAGGGCGAGGGATTTCCTGACTTCGCCCGGCACCAGCGTTTCCACGCCCGCCAGTTCCCCGGCACGCTCCTGCCAGTCATCCAGCATGCCCGGTATGGCGGCAGCGGCTTTGGCGCGGGCGAAAAGATGCGCGAGGGGGAAGGCCACAACCTCAACCCCGGCCAACTTTGCCATTTCCGCCGGATCATGGCGGCAGGTGTCGAACCCGGCAGGGTGCTCGCCGATCAAGCCGATGCGGGTGCCCTGCAAATCCTCCAGAACCTCGCGCGCCGCCGCTCTGTCGCCCATCGGGCCCTGAGGCTGAAGCAGAAGGGCAGGTTTTTCGCCGCGCGCCAGCGCCGCTACCCGGCCCGCTGCGCCCGAAGCGTCCGGCGACAGGTACAGCCAGCCAAATTCCTGCCCGGCCCGGCCCAAAGCGTGAGCGGCCAGATTCAGCCCGCAGAACGAGTTGAGCCGCAACCGCCCTCCGGCGCGCGGCTCGGGAAAAGCCCAGACCGCCAGCGGGCACCGGGCCGCCCTGGCAATTTCCACCACCATCAGCGCATCGGCAAAGGTCACCTGCAACACCAGCAAAAGGTCCAGCTTGTCATCCGCCAGCCCCGCCAGCGCCGCCTGCGTCGCGGCGGCATCAAACAGCAGGGCGCGCGACCCTTTCACGGCAAAACCCGCCGCCTCCAGGCTGGCAAAGGCTGTGGCCGCCATGGCTTCGGCATACGGCACGTCAAATGTCGGACGAGCCAGCGGCAGGACGCCAATTGTGAGGCTCATGGCTCAAAACCCCTGGTAATGCTGGCGGAAGGCGGCATCGGGGTGCGGCACGCCGGCGGTTCCGCCAAATTTTGGATGCGCAGTCCACGGCAAAGCCGCCTTGTCCGTCAGCGCGTTGAGCCTTTGCATATAAGGCACGGATTGCGCCTGCAACCCCGCCCGCATCCCCGCCCAGTCTGGAAACGCCTCGAACGGCCCGGACCAGATCGCCCGCCCCGCCAGATAGCCGGAGGCCCCGGCTTTGTAAGCGTGGCGCAAAATCTGCTCAAAATCCGCCATTCCCGCCCCGGCCGACAGCATCACCCAGGGCCGCGCCGCCAGCCGCCCCATTTCATCAAACAAGGCCTGGGCATTGGGCGCGCTGGCTACCGCTTTGGCCGGAATCGGGCTCTCCAGCTTGAAAACGTCAATGCCATAGCGCGCATCGGCAAACACCCGCACGCTTTCCAGCACATGGTCGGCATGCTTGCTATCAATCTCGACATAATCTTTCGCCGCTTCCGCCTCGCCGGGCAGCGCATAGACCAGAAGCTCGAAAAGATAAGGGATATCATAACGCTGGCAGGCGTCTCCGATTCGCTGCGCGAAGTCTTTCTGCGCTTGAAGCACCGCTTTCCCGGCGTCGGGGCGGTACCAGGCCAGCACCTTCACCGCATCCCCGCCCGCCCGCTTGATTTTCTCCACGCTCCAATGGTCAATTTCCCGCGAAATCCGTCCCGCCGGGGTTTGCGTGAACAGCGAATCTTCCAGCGTGACGATCAGCCCTTTGGTTGGGGACAACAGGTTGATGCCCATGGGCAACGCGTAATGCGGGTCCAGCAGCATGGCCGAACTCTCGCCCTGCAATTCCTCCACCAGCATCAGCTTGACCCCGCGCACATCCTCATAGGGCGCCTCGGGCAGGCCGCGCTTTTCGCGGATCGGGTTTTTGATCGGCGGGCGCTGGTCCACCGCCGTCATTTTGAACCGGCCGCTGGCATCGGCCATGCGGCGCAGGCCCCACAATTTGCCCGGTGAAATGTCCATCAGTTCCGCTCCTGCAAAAACGCATCCACCTCAGCGCGCAGCGGCACACCTTTGCGCCCGCCAAACCGCGTCACCTTGATGGCCGCTGCGGCGCAAGCAAAGCGCACGGCTGGGCGCAATGCATGCCCCTCAGCCAGCGCCAGTGCCAGCGCGCCGTGGAAGACATCGCCAGCGCCCAAAGTATCCACTGCCTCAACTTTGAAGGCCGGGCAATGGTTTAACGCACCTGTTTCCAGCCAGAACACGCCATTGGCCCCGTCTGTCGCCATCATCAACCCCTCGCCCATCCGGGCGGCAGCGGCGAGACCACCGGCAATATCGGCCATGCCTGTCACCTGTTTCAGCCCTTCGGCAGAAAACGCCACCAGATTTGCCGCCGCCACCAGTTCGGGCGGGCAGCCGGGCATGTCGCCATCCAGCAAAGCCACCCGGCCCTGGGCTTTGGCGCGGGCCAGCATCACCTGCGATCCGGCAATCCAGCGCGTATCGGCCAGCACCACCGCCACCTCCGGCGGTATGGCTTGCGGGAGCCAGCCGGTCTCCTCCGGCATGGCGGGATCCTGATAATTGACAATCAGCCGCTCGCCCAACGCATCCACCAGAATGGCCGAGATCGAGGATACCCGCCCCTCGCAGCGCCGCACCCGCTGGCAACCCACGCCAAAACCCCGGAGTTCGGCGAGGACTCCGTCGCCAATCGCGTCATCGCCGAGCCGCGTCAGCAATTCCACTTGTCCGCCCAGCCGCGCCACCGCCACCGCCGCCGTCGCACCCACGCCACCGCCCACCGCCGCAAAGGCCTTGGCCCGGTATTTCACCGGCTGTATGGGCATGGCCTCAAGGCCGAAAATATGATCCTGCGTGGCAATACCAACGCACCAGACAGAGTTTTTCATTTTTAACCGGGAGGGGGGATAGCAGCTGGCGCGAAACTGAACGAGTCTTGTATCTTTTACAAGACCCGTCCTTGCGGCCTGCGGAAACGTCGGCTAACGTGCCGTTAATTGCGTCCAAAAGCGCTGAAGCGCCCGAAATCGTCACGGGAGTGAGACATGAAACCGACCTTTTTGCGCAGCCTGCTGGCCTCATCCTTTGTCCTCGCAGCCGCCCTGCCTGGGCTGGCGGAGGATGTTACCCTGCGCATTTTCGTTGGCGGCAATGCCCGGCCCGATCTGGTCAAAAACCTCATCGACAATTTTGCCGCCAAAAATCCGGGTATCAAGGGGGAAGTTGAGGTTGGCGGTGCCACGTCCGAGCAGCAGTCGAAATATCTCAACACCGTGCTGACCTCGAAGGACACGGCGATTGATCTCTACCTCGTCGATATCGTCCGCACCGCGCAAAACGCCGCCGCCGGCTGGTCCGAGCCGATGGACGCCTACCTCGGGGCCGACAAGGACAAGGTGATGGCGCAATATCTCGCGCCCTACCGCGATGCCAATGTCGTCAACGGCAAGGTGCTGGCCCTGCCGTTCTTTGCCGATGTGCAATTCATGTATTTTCGCAAGGATTTGCAGGAAAAATACGGGTTGAAGACGCCGCAGACCTGGGACGAAATGGTGGCCAATGGCAAAAAGATTCAAGCGGGCGAAAACAACCCCAACCTGTCGATTTTCTCCACCGCCGGTGCGCCAATCGAGGGCGCAGTCTGCACCTATCTGGTGCCGGTCTGGGATGCGGGTGCCGACCTGACCATTGGCGGCAAACTGGCGCTTGACAGCCCCGCCGCCAGAAAACCGTTTGAACTGTTCCAGAAATTTAAGGACGACAAGGCGGTGCCGCCCAATCTCGCCGAAATTGCCACCGACCGCATCCGCACCGATTTCCAGGCGGGCAATACCATCTATTCCATGCTCTGGGTCTATGCCTGGGACCGGTTCCAGAACCAGGAAGGCACGCAGGTCAAGGGCAAGGTCGGCATTGGCACCCTGCCCGGCTTTGAGGCGGGCAAGGGCTTTACCTGCATCGGCGGCTGGCAGATTGCGGTCTCCGCCTTTTCGACCCACAAGGCCGCTGCCGCCAAGCTGGCGCTGTATCTGTCCTCGAAGGAGGCTTCCAAACAGCTCGCCGTCAGTGGCGCGTTGCTGCCCGTATTCCCCGATCTCTATACCGATGCCGATGTGGTCAAGGCCAATCCGTGGTTCCCGGAAGCTCTGCCGGTGGTGCTCTCGGCAAAAGCCCGCCCTGTCACTCCCAAATATGGCGAAGTCTCAGAAGCTATCCGCACCAATATGAATGCCTTTCTGGCCGGCACCAAAACGGCGGATGTGGCTTTGGCCGACATGAAAGCCAAGCTTGGCCCGGTGTTCGGCCAGTAAATGGCACAAGGCCGCCCGTCCAGACTGGATCGCGGTGATTTTTGGCTGGGGCTGGCTCTGCTGACCCCCTCCGCCCTGCTGCTTGGGCTGGTGGTGATCTATCCGGTCACCGACCTGATCCGCACCAGCTTTTACGAGCTGAAACTGTCGGAGGGCATTGCCGCCCCCCGATTCATCGGCCTCGCCAATTACTGGAAAGCGCTGGCCGACCCGCAGGTGCGGGAGGCGGCGCGCACGACACTGGTGCTGATTGCCCTCACCGTGCCGGGTGCCCTGGTCGCCGGTTTGGGCCTTGCCGTGCTGGCCAACAAGATTTTGGGCGCGCGCTGGCTGATCCGGCTGGCGCTGCTGATGCCGTGGATGCTCCCGCTGGTGTTTACCGCGTTGCTGTTTCGCTGGTTTTTTGACTACAAGCTCGGGCTGGTTAATGACATTGCCCAGCGGCTTGGCCTGGCCCCGATGCAATGGCTGTCCTCCCCCGCATTGGCCATGACGGCGATTACCATTGCCATCATCTGGAAATCCTCCTCCTTCGTCGCCATGGTGCTGCTGGCGGGCCTGCAATCGATTCCCAAATCCTTGTATGAGGCGGCGGAGGTGGACGGGGCCAGCCGCCTTCACCAGTTCCGTTATGTCACGTTGCCGATGCTGCTGCCTTCGATTGTCGTCGCGCTGGTGTTTCGCACCATCACCGCCATCCAGACCTTTGACATCCCCTATGCCATGACCGGCGGTGGCCCCGGCAATTCCACCGAAACGATTGCCATGCTGATCCAGAAAACCACGATCGATTTCCTCGATTTTGGCTATGGCTCGGCCCTGGCCACGCTGATGTTCGTGGTCTCGCTGGCAGCGACGAGTTTTTACCTGAAATACGTGCAGCGCGAAGCGCCGGAGGGGTGAAGATGGCCAGCAACATGGAAGCCCAGGGCCGCCGGCCCCCGGACCACGCACTTCCAGTGCGCTTCTTTCCGCAGACCGTTGCTTGTCTTGTTTTGCCCGATCCGCTGCCGCGCCAAGGCGCACTGGAAGTGCACGGTCCGGACGCCCGCGTTCCGGAGTAAAGCCATGCGCCCCTCCCGCCGCCTCGTCGTCTGGGCCGCCGCCATCCTGATTTGCGTCAACGGCTTTTTTCCGGCGCTGTGGATATTGCTGACCAGCCTCAAAACCGAAACCGAGCTGGCGCAGCTTCCCATCACCTATTTCCCCAAAGACCCCACTTTCGCCAATTATATCTCCGCCTTTACCGAGCAACCGCTGTGGAAATTCACCCTCAATTCTGTGGCGGTGGCAGCGGGATCGACGGTGCTCTGCGTCTTCGCCTCCGCCTGCTCGGCCTATGCTCTGGTGCGGCTGAAAATTCCGGGGCGATTTTTTATCATGTCGCTGTTGCTGGCCGTGTCGATGTTCCCGCTGGTGACGCTGATGGTGCCGCTGTTCCAGATTCTGCGCGAGCTTGGCCTGCTCAACACCTGGCTGGGGCTGATCCTGCCCTATTCCGTGATTTCGATTCCCGTCTGCACGCTGGTGCTTATCTCGTTTTTTCAGGACATTCCGCAAGACCTGGAAAATGCCGCCATGCTCGACGGATGTTCGCGCCTTGGAGCGCTGTGGCGCGTCGTGGTGCCGCTCTCGGCCCCCGGCGTTTTCACCGCCGCCATCCTGTCTTTTGTCAATGCCTGGGATGAATTTCTGCTGGCCCTGACCATCAACACCCGCGTAACCATGCGCACATTGCCAGTCGGCATCACGCTCTACCAGAGTGAATATGCCGACCGCTGGCCCGTCATCATGGCCGCGCTGATGGTGGCGATTGTGCCGATCTCGATCCTGATCGCGGTGTTTCAGGACAAGGTGGTGGGCGGGCTGACGCAAGGCGGACTGAAGGGGTAACCCTCGCCCGCCCTTCGCGGGAGAGGGATTTGCCCCTACCACACCCCCGTATTGCCCATCGACAGCCACGGCTCGGCTGGTGCCAGCGAACCCCCCTTCTGCAACAGCTCAATCGAAATGTTGTCGGGCGAGCGCACGAACGCCATGTGCCCGTCGCGCGGCGGGCGGTTGATAATAACGCCCGCTTTCATCAACCTGTCGCAGAGCGCATAAATATCATCGACCGCATAGGCCAGATGGCCAAAGTTGCGCCCGCCAGTGTATTCTTCCTTGTCCCAGTTGAAGGTCAGTTCCAGCAGCGGCGCCTTGGTGGCCTGCGCCGCTGCGCAATCATCGCTGCCAGCCAAAAACACCAGCGTGAAACGGCCCTTCTCATTGTCAATCCGGCGGGTTTCGACCATGCCCATCTTGTTGACCCAGAAATCAAGGGCGGCATTGAGATCGGCAACGCGGATCATGGTGTGGAGATATTGCATGGGACGGACTCCGGATTTGACTTGGGGCAAGCTGGTCCCGCACACAGATGGCAAGGATGGCCCGGCATGGCAAGGTCAATATCCATTTCCCGCATGAGGTTTTGATGACTGACCCGAACGCCCTGAAGCAACGTGCCGCCCTGTTCTCGATTTTCGCCAGTGCGGCTCTGGCTTTCGGCAAGCTGGTGGCTGGCCTGCTGTCGGGCTCGCTGGCACTGTTGTCGGAGGCAGGGCACGGTCTGATTGATACCGGCGCGACCATCCTGACCTGGTTTGCTGTGCGCGAATCGGGCAAGCCAGCGGACGATGAACACCATTACGGCCATGCCAAGATGGAATCCCTCGCTGCGCTTGTCGAAACCGGACTGCTGCTTGGCCTGTCGGCGTTCGTGCTGATCGAGGCGGTCCACCGGCTGGTCTGGCCGGGCGAACCGGTGTTGGCCACGCCCCTAGCCTTTGGCGTTCTGGCGGTTTCCATCCTCGTTGATGCCGTGCGCTGGCGCAGCCTGGCCAAAATCGCCCGCGAGACCAAAAGCGATGCGCTGGCCGCCGATGCGCTGCATTTTTCCAGTGATCTGGTATCCTCCATCTTTGTCATCATCGGTCTTGGCCTAACGCGCATAGGCTATCCGCAGGGGGATGGACTGGCGGCGCTGGCGGTGGCCCTGTTCATTGGCCTTGCAGGATATACCCTCGCCCGCCGGACCATCAATGCGCTGGTCGATGCGGCCCCCGAGGGCCTGGCCGTAAAAATCCACGCGATTGCCGGGGCTGTGCCCGGCGTCGCGGCGATTGAAGCGATCCGGCTGCGCCCGTCCGGCGGCGAAGTTCTGGGCGAATTGATCATCGGCGTCTCCCGCACCCTGCCGCTGGAGCGGGTGGCGCGGATCAGGGCGCTGATTCTCGACAAAATCCGGGCAAAAATCCCCGAAGCCCGCCTCACAATCACCGCCAACCCCGTCGCGCTGGATGACGAGAGCGTGCTGGAGCGGGTGTTGCTGGTGGCGGCACGGCGGCGCCTGCCAGTGCACCATGTCACCGTGCAGGAGATTGACGGGGTCAAGTCCGTC
>JAYVYA010000356.1:0-4267 GCA_043784745.1 Hyphomicrobiales bacterium | reverse complement strand
AACGGCGGAAGCGTCGTGCCCCGGATGCGGGTGTAGCTCAGTGGTAGAGCACGACCTTGCCAAGGTCGGGGTCGAGGGTTCGAACCCCTTCGCCCGCTCCAAATTTCTAAAACATGCAGATTGCCGCGCGGATTTCTTCCGCGTAGCATCTGCGCGCGCTGATTCCGGCGCAAGCGGGGTCAATATGGCGCACTGGCTGGTAAAGAGCGAACCTTCCAAATGGTCGTGGGAACAGCAGGTCGCGGCGGGCAAGGCTGGCACGTTCTGGAATGGCGTGCGCAACCACTCCGCCAAACTCAGCCTGATGGCGATGAAAGTTGGCGAGCAGGCGTTTTTCTACCATTCCAACGAGGGCAAGGCGGTGGTCGGCATTGTCGAAGTCATCAAAGCCTATTATCCCGACCCGAGCGACGGGAGCGGCAAATTCGGCATGGTGGATTTTGCGGCGGTCAAACCGCTGGCAAGCCCGGTGACGCTGGAGACCATCAAGCTGGAGCCGGAGCTGGCCAAAATGGTGCTGGTCAATAATTCGCGCCTGTCCGTCCAGCCGGTGACGGTTGCGGAATGGGCGCTGGTCTGCCGCCTCGGCGGGATATGAGGCAGCCGGGGTTCTATCCCCCGGCTTTCAGTGTGCGGACGGGCTGCCCGGCGCGCTCAGCGCCCGGCGGTTTTCATCATCTGGCCCAGCACATCCTGAATGGCCTGCTGGTGGCCCGCCGCAACCTGCATCCCCGGCTGCATCATTTTGCCCAACGCATCAATGCCGGCCTGCACAGCTGAACCGGAGAGGCCGCCCGGGAGGGCCGGGCCCTTGGCTGCACCGCCGCCGAACAATCCGCCAAACAGGCTGGACAGCAGGCCGCCAAGGCCACCCGCCGCCGGGGCCTGCGCACCGGCCTGGCCGTTCATCACCTGGCCCAGAATATTGCCAAGGCCACCGCTGCCTGCCGCTGCCTGGGTCAGTTGGCCCAGCAGCCCGCCCATGCCCTGCTTCTGCATGGAGGAGAACATGCCGCCCATCACCATGGAGGCGACCACCGGCATCATCTGCATCAAAATATCCGGGCGCAAGCCGGTTTGCCCGGCGGCGGCCTGGGCAATTTGCTGGGTGACGTGCGAGCCGCCAAACAGCTGGCCAAGAATGTCACCGCCAGCAGTGGTGGCAGCCGGAGCCTGTGCCGCGCCGGGATTCTGGAAGCTTGCCTGATGGGTGCCGTTTGTCATCGCGCTGATGATGGCGCCAAGGCCACCTGGATCCTGCGCCTTGTTCTGCATGCCCGCAGAAATGCCGGGCAGCATGGCATTGATGGCTGCCTGCGTTTGCTCGGGAGAAATACCGAACTGCTGCGCCAGATTGCTGACGCCCTGGCCACCCTGGGCCGCCTGGATAATATCGTTGAGATTGAACATGGGGACCCCTCCGCAGTGCGCATTCTCCGGGCGGGCGGCTGATGCCGCTTTTTCAATCCGGGCGCTGTTTCTTCTAGCGCTTATTTTGCCTTTTTGCGAGCCGCTGCCAAGCAAAAAGTTGCACTGGCATTTTTCGCGCGCTACGCCGTGGGCTAGGGCTGCCCCGCTGGCGGCCCGTTGCGCCATTCTGCCGGGTACCCTCATGCCATTGCGTTCAGACCTTCGCATCCTCCTGTGCGCGCCGCGCGGTTTCTGCGCCGGTGTGGTGCGGGCGATTGATGCTGTGGAGCAAGCGCTGGTGCAATATGGCGCGCCCGTCTACGTCCGGCATGAAATTGTCCATAACCGCTATGTCGTCGAGAGCCTGAAAGCCAAGGGTGCGATTTTTGTCGACGAGCTGGATGAAGTGCCGGCCACCGGCGCGCCGGTGATTTTTTCCGCCCATGGCGTGCCCAAGTCGATCCCGGTTGCTGCCGCCGCGCGCCAGTTGTTTGCCATTGATGCCACCTGCCCGCTGGTGACCAAAGTGCACCGCGAGGCGGAAATCCATTTCCGTCGCGGGCGCAAAATTGTGCTGGTGGGCCATGCCGGACACCCCGAAGTGGTGGGTACCATGGGCCAGTTGCCAGCGGGCGCGGTGGTGCTGGTGGAATGCCTCGCCGATGTCGCAGCGCTGGCAACGCCGGGGGCCGAAGGGCTGGCCTATGTGACGCAGACGACATTGTCGGTGGAGGATACCAGCGAGATTGTCGCCGCGCTAAAGCAGCGCTTTCCCGCGATATTCGGGCCGCAGAAGCAGGATATCTGCTACGCTACCACCAACCGGCAAGATGCGGTCAAGGCCATAGCAGGCAAGGTCGACGCGCTGATCGTCGTCGGCTCGCCCAATTCGTCCAATTCGCTGCGGTTGAAGGAAGTGGCGGAGCGGGCCGGCTGCCGCAAGGCGCGGCTGATTTTGCGGGCCGACGAGATTGAGTGGGACGTGTTTGACGGCATCACCAGCCTCGGCATTACCGCTGGCGCGTCCGCGCCCGAAGTGCTGGTGGAGGAAATCATCCATGCCTTTCGCCAGCGCCGCAATGTCAGGGTCGAACTGGTGTCGAATGTGCAGGAGAATGTCTTCTTCCCGCTCCCGCGCGTGTTGCGGCCGGAGGCGCAGGCTTGAACCTTTTGCCGCAAAACACCCATGTCTGGCTGCTGACCGATGGCAAGGCGGGGCTGGAGGCGCATTGCATTGGCCTGGCGGAGGCGTTGGGCGTGGTGGCGGAGCGCCGGGTGATTGACCCTGGCCGGGTCTGGTCTGCCTTGATGCCCTATGGGCCGATTGATCCCCGCGAATCGCCCCGCCGCACGGGCAGCCCGATTGCGCCGCCGTTTCCCGATATCCTGATCGCCTCCGGGCGGCGGACGCTGCCCTACCTGCGCCATGTGCGCAAAGCCTCGGGCGGCCATACCTTCACAGTCTACATGCAGGACCCGGCGATTGGCACGCGCGCCGCCGATGTCATCTGTGTGCCGCAGCACGACAGGCTGCGCGGCGACAATGTGGTGGTGACGCTGACTTCGCCGCACCGGCTGACGCCCGCCGTGCTGACAGCGGCACGCGCGGCGGGGGATGTGCGGCTGGCGCACCTCCCGCAGCCGCGCCTTGCCTTGGTGCTGGGCGGGGACAGCCAGCACTTCCGTTTTTCTGCTGAAAATGCCACCGAACTGGCTGCAATGGCGGTGCGGCACGGGCGCGAGGGCTATGGGCTGATGGTCACCCCCTCCCGCCGGACGCCGCAGGCGGTGCTGGACGCGATCAACAATGCTCTCAAAGCGGCGGGTTTTGGGGCGGACCGGGCCTTCGTCTGGGACCGCAGCGGCGACAACCCCTATGTCAGCATGCTGGGCATGGCTGACCGGCTGGTAGTGACGGGGGACAGTGTCAACATGGTGAGCGAAGCGATGGCAACCGGCCAGCCAGTCTATCTCTATCTGCCCGCCGGAAAAGGCCATCCGAAAATCAACCGGTTTCATCACGGGCTGTATGCAGCGGGTGCGGCCCGGCCCTATGCGGGCAGGCTTGAGGATTTTGCCTGCGAGGCGATCGACGCCACGCCGTATATCGCCGGGGAAGTGGCGAGGCACTATGCGGCGTTTCGGGCGAAACCAATGCGGGCGCTGGCCGCGTCAAGTGCGGGGTGAGATGGAAGTTTTGACTTGAGGCCCTTAACGTGGCCAGCGCCCGCAGATACAACAGGGCGGGGCGCACAACCGCCGTCCCGCCGCCAGAGCCAGCATGAACATCCTCTCCATCCAGTCCCATGTTGCCTATGGCCATGTCGGCAATGCCTCGGCTGTGTTTCCGATGCAGCGGCTGGGGCATGAGGTCTGGCCGGTGCACACGGTGCAATTTTCCAACCATACCGGCTATGGCGCGTGGCGGGGGCAGGTGTTTGGGGCCGAACTGATTGACGAATGCGTTCAGGGCATTGCCGAACGTGGCGTACTGGGCTCGTGTGACGGGGTGTTGACCGGCTATATGGGCGGGCTGGACACCGGAGCGGCCATTCTGCGCGCGGTGGAACGGGTGAAAGCGGCCAATTCGCGCGCCGTCTATTGCTGCGATCCGGTGATTGGCGATACCGGACGCGGCGTGTTCGTGCGGCCCGGAATTGAAGCGTTTTTCCGTGAGCATCTGGTGCCGTGCGCGGATATTCTGACGCCCAACCAGTTCGAGCTGGAATTGTTGACGGGCCGGCCGACCGGAACACTGGCTCAAGCCCGGCTGGCAATGGGCCGACTGCACTCCATGGGTCCGCAAACAATCCTGGTCACCTCGCTGCAAACACGCGAAACCCCCGGCGATTGTCTG
>JAYVYA010000355.1:0-5965 GCA_043784745.1 Hyphomicrobiales bacterium | reverse complement strand
GCGGGCGCGGCTCGGCGCGATCGCCGACCACGTCCCCGACCCGACCTTCCGCTTGCTCTCACGCATGCACCTCCTGGCGGACCAGATCTGGCAAGGCCCGCATTGTCCAAAGCCATGGGCAAGCGCGCGTTCTACCAGCAGATCGACCTGCCGCAAAACGACGCCTACGCGTTTGCTGGATGGCTCAGCACTCTGGTCGCCAACGGGCCGGGGGGGATGGTCCTGCTCAAGCCAGCCGGATTGTTTGGGACCAGCTGGCCGATGCTGGTGCACGGGGTTGTATTCAGCCTTGGCGTCAATGTGGCCTGCCTCGCCGGGTTCTCGCTCACCCGCAGGGCCACGCCGATCGAGGAGCTGCAAAGCCGCATCTTCGTCAGCGGCACGCCGGTCCAGGCCGGAGCGCGCCACCGCCATTGGCATGCCACGCTGACCGGAAGTGAACTGGAAAGCGCGGTCTCCCGCTATCTGGGCCTTGACCGGGCCCGCGCCCTGTTTGCCGATTTTGCCAGCAAGCGCGGCATGGGATCGGGACTGGACGCCCCGGCCGATCTGCACACCATGCGGGTGGCCGATCAGGCCTTGACCTCGGTGATCGGCGCGGCTTCCGCCCGGCTGGTGCTGTCGCTGGTCTTGCAGCGCCGCAACCTGTCCTATCGCGCCGCGCAGGACCTGGCAGACCAGGCCTCCGCCGCCATTCATTACAACCGCGATCTCCTCCAGTCTGCGATTGATTTTGCCCGGCAGGGCATTTCCATATTTGACGCGGACCTGCGCCTGGTGTTCTGGAACCGCGAATTTCGCGAATTGTTCGGCTTCACGCCTGACCAGATGCAGGTGGGCACCAAACTCGACGACCTCATCCGCTTCAATGCCCGCCGCGGCATTTATGGTGCCGGTTCGGTGGAGGAATATATTGCCATCCGCCACAAGCTTCTGGTCAATACAGTGGAGCCGTTCCGGTTGGCCTTTCCTGATCAGGGCCATGTCATCGAACTGCGCGCCCAGCACATGCCGGACGGGGGGCTGGTGGTGACTTATACCGACGTGAGCGAGCAGGCCGAGGCGGAGCAGGCCCTCGCCTCCATCAATGAAACACTGGAGCGCCGCGTTCAGGAGCGTACGGAGGAGCTGGTGGCGCTGAATGCCGAGCTGGGCCGGGCCAAGGCGGCAGCGGACGAGGCCAACCTGTCCAAAACCCGGTTTCTGGCGGCTGCCAGCCATGATATTCTGCAACCGCTGAATGCCGCGCGGCTGTTTGCCACCGCCCTTGCCGAGCGCATGCCCCCGGACAGGGGATTGACCCCGGCGCAATCGGACGAAGCGCGCGGACTGGCCCGCAATGTCGATGCCTCGCTGGAATCGGTCGAGGAAATTCTGACCACTTTGCTCGACATGTCGCGCCTCGATGCCGGAGCGATGAAGCCCGAACTCACCCCCTTCAGGATTGACGATATATTGAGCCAGCTCCGGGTTGAATTTGAGCCGATGGCGAAGGAGAAGCGCCTGAAGCTGACGTTCGCCCCTACGTCCGCCACCATCCGCTCTGACCGGCGCCTGCTGCGCCGCCTGTTGCAGAACCTGATTTCCAACGCCATCAAATATACGCCGGCCGGCCGGGTGCTGGTGGGCTGCCGCCGCCGCCGGGGCCGGCTGCTGGTCGAGGTGTGGGACACCGGCCTTGGCATTCCCGACAACAAGCGCAAGGCTGTTTTCCGCGAGTTCGAGCGGCTGGATGCGGGGGCGCGACGCGCCTCGGGCCTTGGCCTTGGCCTGTCCATTGTCGAGCGGCTGGCCCGCGTGCTGAACCTGAAAGTCAACCTGCGCTCCATTCCCGGCAAAGGCTCGGTCTTCAGCGTCGAGGTGCCGATGGCTCCCGCCATCCCCGTCGCGGCGGCTGTGAGCGGGGGTGGCGGCGGGCGAGCGCGGCACCAGCCGCTGGCCGGCATGGTCGTCATTGCCATTGACAACGAGCCACGCATTCTGGAGGGCATGAGCTTGCTGCTGGGCGGTTGGGGCTGCCAGGTCCTGACGGCGGAAAGCCCGCAACTGGCCGAAACAGCGCTGGACGCGGCCGGTCTTGTGCCCTCCGCCATCATCGCCGATTACCATCTGGACGAGACGGGTGGCATTGACACCATTCTCAGGTTGCGCGGCAAGTTCGGGGCTGACATCCCGGCCATTCTTCTGACAGCGGACCGCAGCCAGTCTGTCCGCCTCGAAGCCGAAACGAAGAGCATCCGCCTGCTCAACAAACCGCTGAAACCTGCCGCGCTGCGCTCCCTGCTGACGCAATGGCTGGTATCGCGCGCGGCGGCGGAATAGGAGGCAGGTTCACGCTGGCTTGTAAGGACTGCGTCCGCTGGACAGCGCCTCTTCCAGCAGGTCCAGCCGGTCCTGGCCCCAGAACACCTCGCCATTGAGGAGATAGGCAGGGGAGCCAAAGACGCCATCCGCCAGCGCAGCGCGATTGTTTGCCTGATATTGTTCGGCAATTTCAGGTGCTTCGGCCCGCGCCAGAAGGGTGCCCGCGTCCAGCCCGCCCTGTTTCAGCACCAGCGCAATCTCCGCCCTGTCAGCCATGTTGCGGTCCTGCACAAACACAGCGGCCAGGGTTCGCAGAATGAAATCATCGACGCTCGCACGGGTCTCCAGCAGCGCAATCAGGGTGCGGTCGGCAAGGCCAACATCGAAGGGAAAAAATTTGGCATGGAGGTTGACAGGAATGCCGCGCCTGACCCGCCAGCGTTGCAGTTCAACCTGCCGGTAGGCCTGCCGGGCGGGCGCGCGTTTGGCCAGCGGCAGGCCGCCCGTGGCCGGGAAAATCTGGCCAAGGCCAATTGGGCGATAGTCAATCTGGAGGCCGTATCTTCCCGCCATATCCACAAAAATCTGGTGGCCCAGATAGGCCCAGGGGCTGGTGAGGGTGAAATAATATACAAGCTTTGGCTGCGCCATGGGTGACTCCCGCAATCTGGCCCTCACAATAAGCCAACGCCAATGATATGGAAGCTGGAATCAGCGGGTGAGCGGGATTGAGTGACAATGCACAGCGATATTGAAATTGCCCGCGCGGCAAAACTGGCCCCCATTGCGCAGATCGGTGCCAAACTTGGCCTGGCGGGCGAAGCCTTGCTGCCTTACGGCCGCCATATTGCCAAGCTGGATGCGGTGGCCATGCCGGCGCTGCCGGGCCGGGCGCAGGGTCGCCTGATTCTCGTCACCGCCATTTCCCCGACCCCCGGCAGGGGAGGGCAAGACGACGACGACGGTGGGGCTGGGCGATGGCCTGCGCCGCATCGGCAAAAACGCTGTCATCTGCCTGCGCGAACCCTCGCTTGGCCCCTGCTTTGGCGTCAAGGGCGGCGCGGCGGGGCGGCGGCCAGGCGCAGGTGGTGCCGATGGAGCAGATCAACCTGCATTTCACCGGCGATTTTCATGCCATCACATCGGCGCACAACCTGCTCGCCGCCATGGTGGATAACCACATCCATTGGGGCAATGCGCTGAAAATCGACACCCGCCGCATCGTCTGGCGGCGGGCGCTGGACATGAATGACCGTGCCTTGCGCGGCATCGTCTGCGCGCTTGGCGGCGTCGGCAACGGTTTTCCGCGCGAGACCGGGTTTGAGATTACCGTAGCTTCCGAAGTGATGGCTGTCTTTTGCCTGGCCCGCGACATTGGCGATCTTGAAGCCCGCCTCGCCGCCATGGTGGTGGGCTACCGCGCCGACAAGTCAGCCGTTACCGCAGGCGATCTCAAGGCCGCCCCTGCCATGACCGTGCTGCTGAAGGATGCGCTGCAACCCAATCTGGTGCAGACGCTGGAGGGCACGCCGGCTTTTGTTCACGGCGGCCCCTTCGCCAATATCGCCCATGGCTGCAATTCCGTCATGGCCACCACCACGGCGTTGAAGCTGGCTGATTATGTGGTGACCGAAGCCGGTTTCGGTGCCGACCTTGGCGCGGAGAAATTCTTTGACATCAAATGCCGCAAGGCCGGACTGAAACCCGCCGCCGCCGTGGTCGTGGCCACCGTCCGCGCGCTTAAAATGCATGGCGGTTTGGCCAGGGACCAGCTCGGGGCGGAAAATCTGCCAGCGCTGGACCATGGCTTTGCCAACTTGCGCCGCCATGTGGAAAATGTGCGGAAATTTGGCGTGCCTGTCGTGGTGGCGATCAACCATTTCACCTCTGACACAACCGCCGAGCATGCGCTGATCATCCGCCGGTGCCGGGACGAACTGGGGGTGGAAGCCCATATCTGCCGCCATTGGGCCGATGGTTCGCGCGGGATTGAGCCACTGGCGCAGGCGGTGACGCGGCTGGCGGACGCCGGGAGCCAGTTTGCCCCGCTCTATCCCGACACTCTGCCGCTGATTGAAAAAGTCCGTCATATTGCCCGCGAAATCTATGGCGCGGCGGATATTGAGGCCCCCGACAAAATCACGGAAGCCTTTGCCGATCTGGAAGCGCGCGGCTATGGCCATTTACCCGTGTGCATCGCCAAGACGCAATATTCCTTCTCCGACAATCCGGCTATGCGCGGCGCGCCCACCGGGCACAGGCTTGCGATCCGCGAATTGCGCCTGATGGCCGGTGCCGGTTTTGTCGTCGTCGTCTGCGGCGACATCATGACCATGCCCGGCCTGCCCCGCGTGCCCGCCGCCGAGCGCATCGGGCTGAATGAACGGGGCGAAGTGGACGGGCTGTTTTAGCGCGGGGATGGAACTGCGCGGTCCGGCGACCCCAGGCGTGCGGCTGTCAAGCCGCCTTTGCCGCCTTGCCAAAATCCTGCCGCTTCAGCAAATCCTGCAGCGCCTGCGCATCCTGCGTGCCATCGCATGCTTGCCCGGAGGCTTTGCCCAGCGCCGCCAGCAGGCTTGCCCGCAATTGGGCAAACGACCATTCGCGCGGTACCTGAATCATCGGAATCCCCGCCTTGGCAGCAATCGCCGCCTTGACGGCATCGTGTGCTGCGTCATGGCCACCGCCCAGATAATCAATCATCAGCACCGGATAGCGGCAATTGTCGGTGACCAGATAATCGGGCGTGACATGCTTGATGCGCTCATGCAACGGGCCGTATTTTAGGAAGACACTGCACGAAACCTTGCAGTTAACCACCAGACCTTGATCAAATTCCGGTCCTGCCAGTGCCAGTTTGAGACCGTTCAGCACATCCTCGTGGCCCCAGCGCATCACTTCTGCAATCTTGATAGTGTAGATCGAGGTTTGAATGTCGCTCGCCAGTTGATCGATTTCTGTCATTTCCGCATTCCCTTTGGGCAGTTGCCGAAAGTAATACAGCGCGGGCTTGAATCGGCGGCTAACAAAGCTGGGTAATTTGGTCTCAATTTTTTGCATCAATTTGAAGTAAATTGAGGAGCTGGTTGACGGGTTGGGAAGGCGCGGCTGGCGGGAGACGCCGGTTTCGTCCAGCATTTGCCGGGGCGTGCATTTGCCCGGCATTTCCTGTAATGTCATTGCAGGAGGCCCCGTGTCCGAAAATCAGCTTCTAACCGATGCCGAACTTGCCGAAATCCAGCGCCGCCGCCCCGGCTCGCTGGTCTCGCTGGCTTGCGAAGGCATGTATCTCACACCAGAAGAGCACACTCTTGTTGCACAGATGGACCATGAACATCTGGGGCCTGATGCCCGAACCCCGAGAATTGTGGCTTATGTGCTTGCCCGGCAAAAAGCAAAAAACCCCCGTCCCTGCATGATGGATCATCCTTATTGCTATCGGGGCACGGAAATATACCGAAATAAATGGAACATCCGGGATAAAGACCAACTGGCACTGGTCTGAATTGTGAGCAAATCCGCGCGGCTCATACCACCAGCGTCAGCCGCTCCGCCGCCCGGGTAATGCCGGTGTAAAGCCAGCGGTTTTTGTGCTCGCGGAAAGCCGCGCTCTCGTCAAACAGCACAAGGTCGTTCCATTGCGAACCCTGGGCCTTATGCA
>JAYVYA010000354.1:0-11761 GCA_043784745.1 Hyphomicrobiales bacterium | reverse complement strand
GATAGGATTGCACGCGCAGGGACACATGAGGGTCACCCCGCCCGGCGCATGGCGGCAAGCAGGTTGACAGAGGTGCGGCTGGTCCCCGACAGTTCCGCGCCGCCCGCACCGGCCACCGTGACGAAGACACCGCGCGTCTGCCCGCTCCAGGTCCAGGTAGCGAAAGCCTTGGCAACGCCTGCAAAAGCCCTGGCAAAGTTCTCATAATCGAGCAGCGAGACGATCCGGTCAAATGTCAGCATGGTCAGCGAAGCATTGCGGCGAATTTCGTCCTCCGGTTCCGGGTTTGTCGCGCCGCTGGCGGGCAAGGGATTGGTGACGCCGCGCACCCCGATCGGCCGCTCCGGGAGCAGGGTTATACGCCCTGCCCCGATATTGCCGGCGCTGCCGCCGCCCTTGCGGTAGACCGCGACAATATTCTCGGAGCCGGTTGCAGGCCGGGCCCCGGCGCGCCCGTCGCCAAACGCGACGCTGACCTGGCCTTCATCGCTGGTGCGGGCAAGGAAAACCCGGTCATTCGGCCCATGGCCGAAAAATCGGGGGACTTCCTGCCAGGGGAGGTCGTTGACCCGAAGCTCAAGCGTGGACTCAGCGCCGCTTGGCCCATCGCTGCTGATATGGGTGAGGGGCTGCTGGCGCAGGCTGACGCTCTGGAAAGGCCGGCTGGCATCACCACCGCCCAGAATTTCCCGCACCGTCTCGCCGTGGGTCGCCAGCGTGACATTGGCATTGATGGTCACGCTGTCCCGGATATAGTTGTTTTGCAGCGCCCGCTGAAAGGCCAGTGTGGTAAAGCCAGCGGCGAAGGTGATATCGGCGATGGTGAGTGCCTCGCTGTCCACCACACCTTCAAGGTCGGCCCGCGCGCCCGTCAGAATCACCGTCTGCCCGGTCTTGAGACCAAAGCTGGCACCGTCCAGTGTCACGCTGGCCCCCTCAACCGGCTCAACAATGGGCAGTTCAGCCAGCTCAAGCTTCTCGCTCTGCACAAAAACACCCGTGCCGCGCAGGGTGAGGCTGGCGAAGCCCTCGTCGCTGTCAAGCCGCAGGCGTGTCACCTTGCCACTCAGGGTGAAATCGGACCGTGAATGCTCGAAGACCTCCTCGACGCGACAGATTTTGCGCTGCGTCTGGCTCTCCAGCACTACCCAGCTGCCGATGACGATGCCAGGATACACCCGGTCAAGGTCGAGCTGGCGTCCGAAAGCTTCGTCTGCCAGCGAGCGCCCCTCCCAATTTTGCGGATAAACACCGTCATTCTTGCGTTGATCCGCCGGAAGCGAGAGATATTTGGGGGCATTATGGCCGAAAATTGCTGCCTTTTGCCGGAAGGCAAAGACGCCGTGTTCGGGCGGAAGCGGGCGGTGCGCTGCCTGCCGGGCGAGATTCACCGTCAAATCGCGAAGTGGCCAGCGCTGCACGCGGACAAAGGCCTGAAGATCGTGATGGTGCCATTGCCGGAACAACACATGTTCAGCCACGGCGCTGCCCTTGAACAAGATTCGCCCGGTGGCAAACACGCCGGTCCGGAAAATGGGAAAGATGAATGGTGGCGGGTCCGGCGGATCGGCGGCAAGATCGATGCGGGTTACGGCTTGCGCCAGGTCTCGCGTCACCTTCAGCACGCGTTTTACCTCCCTGGTATCGGCGACGATCAGCAGGCTGTCCCCCGGAGCAACCTCGGCCGCTGCGCCGCTGAGACTTGCGCCCAGCATCGCGGCGGAGACCGGCTGCGGCTGCCTGCGCAACGGACGCAAGGCGTTCCATTCCGGCCGGGCCTCTATCTCGTCAAATGTCTGAAACACTTGCGGCTGCTGGCCGGGGCCGGGCATGCTCTGCACCCTCAGCCCGCGCGGGATCATAATGGTTTGCGCGGCATGTTCCGGCGCACCTTGCGCGTCCTCCAGCGTGAAGGCGAGATGGACGCTGGCCGCAACGCCGGGGCGCGGAGAATAGTCGATCAGCCGCGCCAGTTCCAGCAGGGAGCGCCGCTCGGTCGCAGTGCGCAGATAGGATTGATTGGCAATCCGCTCCTGGTAGAAAGTGAGCACCTCCGCCATTGAGGCAAAGGCATCGACGAGTCCAACTGTAAAGTCACTCTCCTCGTGAATGTGCAAGCCCTCGCTGGCGGCGAGGCGGGACAACATGGTCTGCCTGAAAGCTGCATGGGTGCCGGCGCGATAGGAAATTGCCGAAAGGCCGGGCCGGTTGGCAATTTCCAGCGGCGTTGGCAATTCCTCAAGGCTGCTGTCACCTGCATTGCTGATGGATGGCACTGGTGTCATTTTCCCCCCTCCATTTTGACGCGGAAGACGCCGCGCTCGGGAAAATCTGGATCATTGTCCAGCCGCGCAATCTCCAGACGTGCCATTTCCAGCCGGCCTTTGCCGAGGGCCGCCGCGTCGGGCCGCCCGCGCCGCTGGAACGTCGTTGCCTCAACAAAAGCCACGCCATCCACCGTCTGGACGGCTGCATAAAGCGGGCTGAGATACACAGGCTGGCCAAAGGTGAAATTGTCGGGATGAAACAAGGCTTTGGCACCATCGGGCGTGAAACCGGCCCCAAACAGCTGCAGCAGTGCCTCCTTGACGTCCTCCACGAAATAATCGGGCTTTGCCACGACGCGCATCTCGATTTCCAGTGGCACGAAATCGGGGCCATTGATCTCGATGTCATGACCGGCAAGCCGGAAAGGGGCCAGGAAGCGGCGGATTTCCAGTTTCAGGGCCTCGTCCGCGTCAAAGCCGCCGAACAGGTCGAGCGTGATGAAGACACTGGTCCAGCTACCCGTCCATTTGAATGTGGCAGCGGCGCGCTGCACCATGGGATGGCTCTCCACAATGGTCCTGTAATCGTCCGGCGTGACGGCCCGCCGCTGGCTGCGGAAGGCGAATGGCGCGGTGCGGCGCACATGCTCCAGGCTCTCGGGTTCGGTGCCGCCCTGCGCTGGCAGGATGTTGCGGATATTGACGATGCCGGGATCGGCGCTGACCACATGGCTGACCGCATCCGCCGCAACATTGCCGCGCGCCCCGCCGCCGACGCGATAAATGGCTGCGAAACTTGTTCCGGGACCAGGCTGCTGGCCGTGGATATCGTCCCCGAAACGCAGAAATACCGAGCCGTCATTTTCCGTCTCGGCAACAAAATGCGTGTCTGCGGCCTCGCTGTTCAGCAAGTCACGTTTCGCAAGCCATTGCGACGGCTGCTGGCTGTCCACCGGGCTGGCGAGCGCAAGGCTCGGCAAGGCATCCCTGGCAGGGGTATTCAGGGTTGCCCGCGCTGAACGGGGCGGGTTGTCTTGAGCATAGGGCACGGTGAAGACGAGGGGATGGCCTTGCAATCGCGGATTGAACCGCCCGGACGGCGGCACCTGTCCAAGCGCTTCGCCCGCAACTGTTGCACCATGATCCGCCAGCACGACATTGCCGCGCAGGACGGTAATGTTGCTGACCTGGCGCGCGATGCCGTTTGCGACAATTTCTGCGGAAATCTGGAAGGCGAAGGGGGTCGCATCGTCCTTGTGCCACTCAATTTCGGTCAATGCTGTCGGCGCCGCTGTGGGCGGGGTCTCAAATTGCCCGCCAAGCGGATCCGTCCGGAAGGATACATGGGTCAGCCGAACCGCGTGGCGGTGCCGGGGGTCCGCTTCTCCCGGCAATCCGCTGGCAGGACCAAGCACTTCTTCCAGTACAAGGATGTCGCCTGTTTTCAGTTGGGATAACTGGCCTTTCAGCGTCGCGCTGGTGGCACCCATTGGCAGGCGGCAGCGGCCATTGCCGAAAGTGTGGAAAATGATCAGGTTATGCGCCTGCAACAGCGGGGCCGGATGCAGGGTCTCGAAAATTTCCGGTCCCATGGCGCGCGCTTTGGCAAGCTCGGGCGAATCGGGCACCAGTCTCGTTGGCTGCCCCGGCAGCGCCGTGAAAGCCTGCGTGCCCTTGGGCAGCACAAGATCAGCGCTGGTCCCGATTTGCAGAAAAGCCCGGGCATTGACGCCGTCGTGCATGAAATAATCGACCAGCCGGGCGTGACGGCGCACCGATATCCGCCGCCGCGCAGTGCCGATGTAAGCCTCGGTCGCCACAGCATCCTGACGATAGCTGAGCAGATCTCCGGCATGGGCGAAAAGCTCGACCAGGGTGACACCGACATCGGCGGCATGGCGCTCCTGCCATTGCGGCGCGAGGGTTGACAGACGGTCCAGCATCATCTGTCGCAGGCTGGCATAATCTCTGGCCAGATAGTCCAGATGCGGCGCGGGGGTCCGGGGCGCTGACAGGCCGGCCGCCGGCCTGCCATCAAACTCGCTCGGGCATTCGACCTTGAAGGAAAAATCGATAAAGGAAAATTCCGTGTCGAGCGATGCCGGATCAAAGGCCGAACCCATGGCTCCGGCCAGTTTCAGGCGGTAGGACGAGAAATCACCGAAAGCGTCAAGATGCACGACGACGACATCTCCGTCATAGCTCACCCTGTCGGCAGCAATCCCGCGGATGCGGTCTCCGCCGGCAATCAGTACATTGGCGGGCAGCAGCCCGGCCGGTGGCGGCAAACTCAGAAAATGCACGCGCAGGATGCGCTGGCGCTCAGCGGGCGAGGGCGCACCGGAATCAACCACCTCCAGAAAGTCGATGCCGTTCAGCGCCGAGCCGCGCACGATGTTCCGGCGGTTGCCATCCGCGCAGACAAAGCTGTTCATGGTGCGCCTCCCGACGTAAAGGTGGCGGTTTCGCGCTGCTGGGTGCGGCGGACGACATATTGTACCAGGACTCTGAGGCTGGCGTCCTCCGCCTCCACGCGCACTTGCTCGATCAGGATGAGATCTCCCAGCCATTGCTGCAGCGCCCCGTGAACGAGAAATTGCGTTGCCGTGGCAAGTTCGGGACTGTTGGGGGCAAACACCAATTGTTTCAGCCCGGTGCCAAAGGCCGGGCGGTTGACCCGCTCGCCCGGGGAGGTGAACAGCACTTGCTCAATCAGGTCACGGATATGCCGGTCATGGTCAGCCAGGGCTGTCCGGCCGCTGCCAACAAAACGGTAGGGAAAAGCAATGTCGGTCATGTTCCCTTCACCCTGATTTGTGTAACGGAGGCAGTGAGCGGCGTTCCGGTGGGTGCGCAGGTCGACAGGCTGTCCTGCAACAGCAAGGGCTGGCCGCCACTCTGCAGCCGCGTCGCCGCGCTGGTCCATTGCGCCGTGGCGCAGGGGGGATTGGGTGAGCCGGTCAGGGCGCATCCCGCCACCGCATAGGGTGTGCTCTGCACCACTGTGGCCTGGCCACACGCTTTCACGCGCGGATTAAGTGCGCCGGGCTGCGCCTGCCCCAGATGGGCGCAGGTAATGGTTGAGGTGACATCAATGAGATAGCCTGGCATCAGAGCACCTCCAGGGCTGTGCCGTTGATGGAAACCTTCGGCCCCGTCAGCTTGATGCTGGCGACGCCGTTGGTGATTTCGATCGACATTGCATCAAGCTTGATTTTCTTGCCGTCTTTGGTTTCGATGGTGATGCCGCCAATTCCCGGCAGCTCGCTGAGTGTCACTGTCAGGTTCGCGGTTTTCAGCACCGTCATTTGCGGCAGGGCGAGCGCGGCGGGGAAATCCCCAAGGCCCCAGAAGCAACCACTCCAGATCGGCGATTCCGGGTTGCCGCCCTCAAACTCGACCCAGACATTGGCACCGCTGGGCGGCATGGCGAAAAACCCGACGCCCGGCCCGGCGAAGGGTGCACAGGGCAGCGCCCAGACCTTGGCGTCTCCAAGGGCAGCGGGCGCGCTGACCTGCAGGCGGCCACACAGCATCGGATCGGTGTTGGACTCGACCTTGCCGCGATATTTGCCAAACAGCAGCGTCATGGCAGCACCAGCGGCAGAAGCGCGCCAGTGCCCTCGCGGGCGAGGCTGAAGCGCTGCTTGTATTGCCCCTTGCTGATCGAATGGCTGACGCTCTTGACGTAATACATTCCGTCATGGGTGAAGCCGGCACCGCGCAGCCCGACAAGGCCGCGTGGCCTGAGCATTCCGCCATAGCGCAGCGCGTCAAGTTCTCCCTGGGCCGTCGCCACATTGTCCACCGACTTGTCGGTGACGCCCTGCGCCCGCGCATAGGCCTGGGCAAAATCGAGTCCGGAGCCCTTGTCGAGCAGGGTTGTGCGCATCGGCGGCGAAAGCCCCGGCACGGCCAAAGGCGGCAACCGGGTGCTGGCCAGCGTCATGACCGGCACGCTCGCGTTGAGCCGCTTGTCCTGGATGACATCGTCAACCCTGGTTGCCGCCAGGCCGTTATAGGCAAAGTTGATATTCTCGACATTGCATTCCGGCCCCGCGCCGACAGTAAGGGCACGCTGCGGCAAACCAATGCGCTTGGGCGGCCCCCAATAGGCGGTATTGATGCCGGGCGCTGGCCCCGCCTCGACATAGAACACATGGCCGAAACGCTCGCCCATATGCCTGAGATGCTCCAGATCAGTCGATTGCTGCACCGGCGTGCGCTCAATCGGCAAGGGCTGGTCCAGCGCCTTGGGCGGAATAACCATGGGGACGAGGCCATATTGGCCGTAGGAGGCGATGATGGACAGGGCGATCAGCGGCTCACTCATCGCCATGTAATTGGTGCGCTTCTTCTTCAGGTCCATCATCACGCTGACATCCTCCCCCGTGAGAGTCAGTGTCGCCGATCCAGGCTGGTTGCCGGGGGAGAATTGGTGGGTCGTGATGATGCCGTCCATCAGCACCTGGGGTATTGGGCCAAACAGCACGATCAGGATCATGCGGTTGAACGGGCGCAGCAGCGGGTTAAGCAACAGCTTGTAGTCCAGCATGTCGGTTGGACCGGCCCGACCGATTTGCAGCACGATCTGGAAGCCGGAGCGGCCTTCATCACCCTGTGTCACCGAGACGCTCTGTACTGCCTCGGCAATGTCAGGCGGTACCGGCACGGGAACCGTCGGGCCTAAAAGCAGGGAGAGGTGGATGCCGAGCAGCATGGCTTGTCCCGTTTTGCCTGTCTAACCTTGAGGAATGGGGACGCGCAGGCGGCGGGCTGGATCGCCTGCCGCCTCGTTGACCATCGCCACCGGATCCATCGCATCATTGGCATCGCACAGGCGCCAGAAGGCGAGCGGGTCGCCGTAGACAGCATGGGCGATCAGGTCGATCCGCTCGCCCGGCGTGACACTGATTTCCGCCAGCACGGGCAAATCCGCGCCCTGAGGTAAAAAGCGGCGGCGAACATAGGCAACAATACGCCCGTCCGGCAGATCCAGGCTGGCCGTGCCAAGGGCAAAATAGCGGCTGGTATGGTCAAACATTGCTGGCCTCCCTGCGCCGGACTTGCCCGGCATGGCATCTTCTGCTGTCATCAGCCGACACGGACATTGCTCCCCATGACGGCTGTGAGATCGCTGACCTGACTGACAAGACCCATCGCTTCCTTGACGACCTGATGCGCCAGGAAGATGTAATACCCGGGATTGGTGATCGACAAGTCATTGTAGCTGAGCACCCGCATCCCCAAGCCAATTTTGGCGCGGATAGGGTTGAGCGCGGGATCATAGGCTTCTTCGGTGATGGTGCAATCGGTAACGCGCACCGGCAGTATGCGCTGCGCGCCCCAGATGAACAGGGTCATCGGCGCCATCGCGGGCACAATCTCGATGACGCCGGTGGCGAGCAGGATGGTGTTGGCAATTACCAGCGCGCTTCGGGGATAGGTCAGCATTTCCAGGGCGGAAAGCTGAGGGTAGACGCCGAGGCTCTGCGCCACGCCATCCGCGCGCTCCAGCTGGTCAACGGCATCAATCTCGATATCGACCTTGATCGTCTCTTCCGGCGGCCCAGTCAGCCGCATCGCCTCCGCCCGCGCCCCGTCCCCGCCCATCGCCCGCGGCTTCAGCGTCCGCGTCAGCGTGTCCGGATTGTATTGAAACACGATGACAGCCGGAACCTGGGCAAGCGGGTCAATCGAGACCAGCGCGCCCTTGAGAACGCGGGGGGAGCCGGGGAAGGTGGTCATGGCATTGGCCTCCGGCTGATGCTGGCGGCCCACCGGGCGGGATTGCTGGATGTTGTAGCGCGGCTGGCCATGGTCAGAAAATCTCCTGCGCAGACGGGCCTTTATATTCAACGCCTTCTGCTTCCAGCGCCGGGAACAGGTCCTGAAGCAGGTTCTTGTAAACCTTGGTCTTGAACTCGTGGAATGCATCGCCGGATTTTTGGGTTATGTCGGTGACCACCACTTTGTCCCGCTTGAGAAGCAATTCAACGAGATCGGGGCGTTTTTCGCCAAGCTTCCCCCGTCCAAATTTTGCCAGTTCATCATTTAGTTCGCCCAGCTCCTTGTATCGCGGGTCACGGCTGTAGTTGGAACTGTTTTTGCGAATTGCCGCCATCCTCTCCTCGATTTTTTCTGACATGCTGTCCCATTGCTGCCGCAAGTTGGGCTTCGAACGGATAAACTCCTCGGCGTTCATATCAAGCACTTTTGGGTCAGTATGGGGACCCTTGGCGATCTGGCCGCTTTTTTCGCGCCCTTCGAAGTGCTTTGATGCCTTCTTGAAAAACGAACGGAAACTGCCCCGTTTGCCGCCTTCATAGTCAAAGTAGTCAGCCCCTTTTGCCGGGCGCTGGGGCCTGTCGCTGCCAAGCTCGCGGGCTTCCTTCTGGTTCCCGGTTTCGGCCTTTTGGGGTTCGTTGGTGCCTGCGGATTTTTTTCCCCCGGCCGTCTTTCCAGTTTGTTCCCCGGCAGCCGGCTGGCTGCCCCTTGGCTTTCCTGCTGGCTTCTGGCCCGCTGGCAGGTTTTCCCCGGGCATGGGCGATTCCGGTACATGCGCTTTTCCTGAAGGTGCCTTTGCTGCCGCTGGTTCCGGCGTCATCCTGGTTTCATGGGTCTTTCGAGCCGGAGTGACCTCAGCCGGTTCTGGCGCGGCCAAAGGCTTCATTGGCCTGGTAACAGGCTCGCCTGCCTGATGCGGCCCGCCTGGCCTGGCTCCGCCGCCTCCCGGCTCGGAGGAGGCGCGAACTTCGAGCGAGGAGCGGCCACCCGCAGGGGCTGGTTTCATGCCGCCAGAACCTGCGCGGGGAGCCGCGGGCTCGAAGACCATGGCGCGCGGGGCCTGCGCGGGAGTGAAATCGGCCGGCCCACCTGTCGTGCTCCCGACCCGGGCTGGAGTAGATGAAGGCGCAGGCGCTTCCCCCCGGTTGTAGCCAATGAGGCGTCTGGGCGCTGGAGTCGCAAGTTCGCCCATTGCCGCGGGGGCAGGCGCTGGCTCGCCAGGCATGCGGAACCCGATAGGCTGTTTGGGTGCCGTCGCCGCCGGAGCGGGCGCTTCCCCGGTGCCGCCAATGCTGATCTCGGGTATAGCTGCGCCCGGACGCGGGGCGAGAATTTTGGTCTGTTCGAGCAGGCTGCGCAGCCTTCCTGCCGGGGCGGGAGGCGGCGCTTCGATGACAGGGTGCGGAGCAAGCGCGGCGGATGGCTTGCCAAAGCCAGGAATTTTGATCCGGCCCTTGGCCGCCCCGGCGATTCCCAATCCAAGCCCAACGCCCATTCCCACCAGCGCGCTCATCGCCGCATTGGTCCAGTTGATGGTCTCGCCCAGGATCAGGCTGGCACCGACCTCACTGACAAAGCCGCTGACCGCACCAACGCCGGCATCCAGCGCCACCCGCACGGCAACCGAACCCACCCCTTTCAGCAGCACGCCACCAGCCCCGCCCAGCGCTCCGCCAATGGCACCGACCACCATGGCCCGGACCACGCCCTCGTGCCAGGGCTTGTCGTCAATCAGATTATTGGCGATGGTCTGGACCGCTCCTGCCGCAGCGCCGAGGGCAGCGCCGAGCAGGATAATGCCAACAGGGCCGAGGCTGCCCGCACTGAGGATGGTGATGGCGATAACGGCCAGCACGATGACAATTGTGATCACCCATTTCAGCACCCGCTTCCAGCGCGGCTTGACCTCGGCCTCAGCCTTGTCGCCTTGTTCTGCCATGTCTTTCTGGAGTTGGGCCTGGGTCTTGCTGCCCCAGAGTCCGTCCAGCATTTGCCCGCGTCCGGTCGCGAAATTGGCCTCGACCATGTCGCCAAACTGCCCGTAAGCGTCCCCCGCATTCTTCTCGGCCTGCTTGAAACCGGCCTCCGCGTCTGCGCCAATGCCATCGGCGGTTTGCTGGTTGCCGGTTGCCAAATGCTTGAAGCCCTGGGCTGCCTGCTGCCCGATTGCGGCGGCTCCCTGCGCGAACCCGGCCACGCTGCGGTCAAACCCCTGCTGCGCCACGGCGGCGGCGGCGGCAAGAGACTTGCCGCTGCGCTCCTGGCCAGCATCAGAGGTTCCCTGCAATGCCGGGCCGACTGAAAGCACCTGCCCGGCCATTGCGGCGATGGTGGTGTCCGCGCTGGCACCGGCATCACCAAGCGCCGCCGAAAGCTCTCCGCGCTCCGGCACCGGCATTTGCGCGGTCGATCCGATGAAACTGCCGATTGAGACGGCCAATTCATTGCTGGTTCGCGTCACTCCACCTGCAAAGCTGGCAAGTCCCGCAGCTGTTGCCTGGTCCAGCGCGGCTTGCGCCGCTTGTCCCTCTGCCGCCAGCGCCGATGCCTGCTGGTCCGCCGCCGCATCCTGTTCGGCGACCGCCTGCTTCGAGCTGCTCTCGGCAGCGTCAGTCAATTTGAGAGCGGATAACCGGGAATGGGCTGCCGCCCCTTTGGCATGGGCACCCGCGCCCTGATTGATCTGCTCAAGCTGGGCGGTCAGACCCTTTTCTGCCTGGCCCGTGATCTCGCTGACCTTGCCGACAATATCAGCCCGGCTCTCGTGCAGCTTGCCCGCCTGTTCGTCGGCGCTGGCGACGAGGCTTTTGGCATATTCCTCGCCAACCTTGACGGCGGCCTCACCCCTGGCTTCCAGCCGGTCATCATGAATGGGACCATCCAGAATGCTGGACTCGCCGTCTTTTTGATCAAGCAGCCTCGACTGGAGTGCGGTGGCGGCGGAGACCGCCTTGCCGCCGGCGACATTGCCGACAGCGCTCATGGGTGCCACAGCGTCGCCGTAACTTTTCGTAATCCGGGCTTTCTCGGTTTCGGCCCGTTTCCCAATGGTTTTTCCCGCATTGTCGCGCGCCGCACCGGCGCGGTCCCGCGCCGTTTTTGCGCCGGCCTCCGCAGCCTGGTCCGTCGCGCTCCGCTGACTGGCAATCGCGCTCCGGATTTGGGCCGTCCGGACCTGAATGCCCTTGCGAGCCTTGTTCGCGCCCGATTTCACGGCACCCGATTGCGTGGTTATCTGGCCCTCAATCGCCTGCCGGGCGCTGGCAAGGGCGGTCATCGCCGCAGCGGGGACCGTCAGTGCCGCGCCGATGAGGTTCTCCACCTTGCCAGAGACACTTTCCACAAAGCTCCGGGCCATTGAGCCGCTCTCGCGCTCGCGTGCCGCTGCTTCCGGATCGCCGGGTGATCCATCGGCTTCCTGCTGGAAGATGACCGGCAGGCTCTGGACATTCTGCAGTCCGGCGCGGCTGGAGTTGAGTGCCGCCACCGCATCCTGCGCGGCGGCAGCGGCTCCGTCAGCTGCTGGCTTCCCGCCGGCAGGGCTGCCTGCAGCGGCGGCGGGCGCAACATCAAGCGGTCCCGTTATCCCCGCAAGGTCAGGCCCGCCCGTGACTGCGGACACAGCTTCCTGCATTTTGGCGGCAGCGCTGGCACTGGCCTGCTCGTGAACCGGTGTTGCATTGGCCGGCGCAACGGCGCTCTTTTGC
>JAYVYA010000353.1:0-6599 GCA_043784745.1 Hyphomicrobiales bacterium | reverse complement strand
ATAGCCCGCGTCAGACAGCGCAAAGCAGGCATGGCAGCAGCAATAGTCAAACTCGATCCCCTGGCCGATCCGGTTCGGCCCGCCGCCAAGAATCACAATCTTTTCGCGCGCTGTCGGGCGCGATTCGCATTCCGGCGCGCCGTTGAACGGCGGCGCGTAGGTGGAATACATATAGGCGGTGGGCGCAGCAAACTCCGCCGCGCAGGTATCAATGCGCTTGAACACCGGCTGCACCGCCAGCTTTTCGCGCAATGTGGCGACATCGCCCTCCTCAAGCCCGGCCAGTCCCGCCAGCCGCAAATCGGAAAAGCCCAGCGCCTTGAGCTGGCGCAAATTGGCAGCATCCCGGGGCAAGCCATGGGCGCTGACGCGGCGCTCCATGTCGACGATGGCCTGCAATTGCTCGATGAACCAGGGGTCAATCTTGCAGGCGTCAAAAATCTCTTCGTGGCTCAGGCCGAGCCGCAGGGCCTGGCCCACCACCAGCAGCCGGTCCGGCGTCGGGCGGCCCAGAGCCGCGCGGATGACATTGCGGTCATCGCCCTTGCCGAGGCCTTCGATCTCAATCTCGTCCAGCCCGGACAGGCCGGTTTCCAGTGAGCGCAAGGCCTTTTGCAGCGATTCGGCAAAAGTCCGGCCTATCGCCATGCTCTCGCCCACCGATTTCATCGAGGTGGTCAGCGTTGGCTCGGCCCCCGGGAATTTTTCGAAGGCAAAGCGCGGGATTTTCGTCACGACATAATCGATGGCTGGCTCGAATGCCGCCGGGGTTGCGCCCCCGGTGATGTCATTGGCAATCTCGTCCAGCGTATAGCCCACCGCCAGTTTTGCCGCGACCTTGGCGATGGGGAAACCGGTGGCTTTGGAGGCCAGCGCGGACGAGCGCGAGACCCGCGGATTCATCTCGATGACGATCATCTTGCCGTTTTCGGGGTTAACGGCGAATTGCACATTGGAGCCGCCGGTTTCCACGCCAATCTCGCGGAGCACCGCCAGCGAGGCATCGCGCATCACCTGGTATTCCTTGTCCGTCAGCGTCAGCGCCGGGGCGACGGTGATGCTGTCTCCGGTATGCACGCCCATCGGGTCAATGTTTTCGATGGAGCAGACGATGATGCAATTGTCATGCTTGTCGCGCACGACTTCCATCTCGTATTCTTTCCAGCCGAGCACGCTTTCTTCCACCAGCACTTCGCTGGTCGGCGAGGCATCGATGCCGCCCTTGATGATGTCGATGAATTCGGCCTCGTTATAGGCAATGCCGCCGCCGGTGCCGCCCATGGTGAAGGACGGGCGGATGATCGCGGGCAGGCCGATGTCGTCCATCACCGCCAGCGCCTGCGCCAGCGTCTTGATCTGCCGCGAGCGCGGGGTGGCAAGACCGATTTTGGTCATGGCATTGCGAAAAAGCTCGCGGTCTTCCGCCTTGTCGATGGCTTCTGCCGTCGCGCCGATCATCTCGACATCGTATTTTTCCAGAATGCCCATTTTCTTCAGCGACAGCGCGCAGTTCAGCGCCGTCTGCCCGCCCATGGTCGGCAGCAAGGCAAAGCCGCCGGGCACGGCATAGCGCTCTTTTTCGATGATTTTGGCGACCATTTCCGGGGTAATCGGCTCGACATAGGTGCGGTCGGCCAGATCCGGATCGGTCATGATCGTCGCCGGGTTGGAATTGACCAGAACGATCCGGTAGCCCTCGGCCTTGAGCGTCTTGCAGGCCTGCGTGCCCGAATAGTCAAACTCGCAGGCCTGGCCGATGATGATCGGGCCAGCGCCGATGATGAGAATGGTGGCAATATCGGTGCGTGCGGGCATTTTCAATCCGGTCTGTTGCGGGCAAGCCGCTGTGTGCGCACATCCGCCGGGCCATGAGCAGGATCAGGGCGACAGGCAGACTGGCAGACATGAATGGGTGCAACGCAAGGCAAGGGCCGCGCGCTGGCTAAGGGAGCGTGTTAGAGGATTTTTGGAGGAATGGGAACCCCCGAACGACGGTCTGAACCAGGGCTGCGAGTTGCTGCCCAAGAGTGCATTTTACACCTTTTGGGCTAAGGTGCAGCTCTGCCGCTGACAGCACAAGGCAATCAGCCTCGGTCGACCTCCTGTAGTAGTAATGGAAAACCAGTTCCGTCCCGGCCAAAGCCGCGTAGCAATGGCCTCCGGCGAAGGGTTATGAAATTCGCGGGGGCGGCAGCTTGGAGACCTCACGCGGGCCCACGCGGCAAGCCTCGCCCACGACGCCTGGGGAATATTCGAGGATGTATCACAGGAACCGCGCACTTGGCGCTTCGCCGACCGGAATGATGCGGTCCCGCGCTATCGGCTCAGATATGTAGCGGGAGCGAGAGGCGCATAATCCTGCGCGCCCGGGTGACCATCAGCTGAATTCCTCCGCGATAGCCTCTATCTCCCTGGAGGGAGGGCCGTAACTCACGAGTCTGACGTCAAGGTCGTAGGCGGTCGTCAGTTTCAGGGCCCGCCGTATGGCGGCATGAATCCAGTTGCCAGGATTGCCGAAGGCGCCGCCGCCAAGAAGCGTCAGGAAAAGGACATTTGATGCGCCGCGTTGGGCGTTCAGCACGGTGGCCCACAGGGTTGCCTCGTAAGCGGCCTCCAGGACCAGCACCGCGAATGGCTGCCAATGAGCAGGCGGCACGCGACTGTAGGCGACGGGCAGGGCCGAGCAGAATAACTGGGAGACCCGGGGCCGATCCGGCCCCGCTGCTTCGGTGACTTCGACATCGTGGTGTATTCCGATACGCAGTTTTCCGCGCAGGACATCGATCTGGTCTGTTGCAAGCGTTCCGAGATGTTGAGCGATGGCATCGAGCCCCGTTTGGGTAGCCAACGCGTAGCCGTTCTGCATCGTCCATAGCTCGCCGACGGGCCGTTTCGTCGCACTGCTCAGAGCATCCCCAAGGTCCGCTAGCCCATCGAGTTGCCTCCTCGCGGTCTGGCCCTGGCTGCCCCCGAACGGAGCGAAGTAATTGCGGTAGATGGTCGCCGCGCCTGCGGCGATGGCGCAAGCCGGCCCTTGAGTGGGGTCGTTCTGATACTGGGTCACGCCATGTTCGGGCGTCACGTCTGGCGACACCATCTCCAGTAAATTAAACTGCGATGCCACCTGGAAAAGCGCGCCGGCATTTTCAGGGGACCTGTGCATGCGCCGTACATCGCCGGTCACCACCCTTGCCTTCAATCTGCCGGGCAGTTTGCCTGCGGACTTTACCCTTTCGCGGAGAGCCTGAAGTGAAACCAGTTCGAGCGCTCCGATCCCATAGCTCGCGCCATTGATCAGAGAGACCAGGCTTCCGCCCCTGACAGCGAGCTGCGCGCGGGTCGCTTCGTAGCCAGCTTCCCGAAACCCTGTGAGCTTTTCAAACCAATCCATGATTTTCTCCGCGTGTCACGCTAAGCGTGCACCGATATCCCGGACGTATTGTTCTTGCTCGCGGGTCTCGATGGCACCGGGACGTGCGGCGCGAACCTGCCCGATGGCCGTCTCTGGCTCCATCCCGAGTTCGATCAGAAGCCGCGCTCCGATCGTGCCAGCCCGCCCGAGTCCGCCGCGGCAATGAACCAGGACATCGTCCCCATCGCGCAGCAGTTTTCGAAGCACATCACCAGCGACTGCCCATTGCTGCTCGAATTTCTCGTCAGGTATCGACACATCCACAATAGGAAGGTGAAACCACAACATATCTCTGCGAATCACTTCCGCCCCGAGTTGTTTGACCCGAAGGAGGCATAATTCGTTCTGCTCAACGAGAGTAACGACAGCGGCGGCTCCCCATACGCTGATGGCATCGAGGTCGAGAGAAAGATCACGATCCCAATAGCCGCTCATGGCATGTCGGTCGTATTTTCCAGGGCAGAAAGTGATGCCAACTCGTCCAAAACCTGGCCCTGCGGATATCGTCGCGATCTGCAATGGGTGCGTTAATGAGGTCCTTCTCATTTTGAATTCCTGGCTTTCTTTCTGTTTAGTCCCGGCATTTGATGGATTGGATTGGGTTTGAATCTTTCTGGGTCTTTTGTCCAGCATTTGCAGATGAACTGAAACGCTCCGGGTTTGCCGGAGGTTGATTGGTTTGAGTTATGCGGCCATGGCTGGTTTGTCCAGCATGACGTAGCATTGTTTTTCGGCTTCGGCTGGCGGGATGTTGCCGATGGGTTGCAGCAGGCGCCTGTTGTTGAACCAATCCACCCATTCCAGCGTGACGAACTCGACACTCTCGAAGGAACGCCATGGCCCGCGCCGGTGGATGACCCCGGCCTTGTATAGGCCGTTGATGGTTTCGGCCAGTGCGTTGTCATACGAGTCGCCAACACTGCCAACCGATGGTTCGATTTATCGCTGCTTTGGCCAACTTCCGGCCGCTGCCGGCGCGGCGGCCCGGGCCCGCTCACCTCAACCGTCCCTCCGGCCCGGCATAGGCCCGCTCCACTTTCGCCACCCGCAATTCATAATGCTCGTACCACCGGCTTTTCCCGGCCTCCTGCGCCAGAATGTGGGTGGCGTGCTCGCGCCAGGCGAGGATGGCAGACTCTGATTCCCAGTAGGAAACGGTGATGCCGAACCCGTCTGTCCCGCGCGCGCTTTCCACCCCCAGATAGCCCGGCACGGTGCGGGCCAATTGGTCCATGAGATCAGCCATTCCGCCATAGCCAGCCTCGTCCGCGCCATTGCGCAGGCTGCTGAACATGACGGCGTAATATGGCGGCTTGGGGGTAGTGGCAAAACCGGACATGGCAGTCTCCCGACGCAAAAAGCCCGGCGGTCAGGGCTGACACGCCGGGCTTTTGAGCGGAGCAGCCTCACATCAGGCGGCGATGGGAGCTGCCTGCTTCTTCTTGATGTCGCGCTTGAGCACCAGTGCGCCCTGCGACAGTTCGGCATCTTTGGCCTTCAGCAGGAAAGCATCCAGACCACCGCGATGCTCAACCGAGCGCAAGGCTGCGGCGGCAACACGCAGGCGCACGGAGCGCTGCAGCGTGTCCGAAATCAGCGTCACCTGGCACAGGTTGGGCAGAAACCGGGTCTTGGTCTTGATGTTGGAATGGCTGACCTTGTGGCCAACCTGGACGGCTTTGCCGGTCAATTCGCATTTGCGCGACATGCGCGTATCCTTTCGGTCAACCCGCAGCAAGCCCGTCTGGCCCGGCGCGGTCCGGCGTCAAGCCGGGGAAGAGGGGTGAAGCGACGGAGTTTGCCACAAACGCAAGGCGCAAGGGCGAGCACTCCCGGCTCGTTTCGGGTGATCGGTGTATAAGGGAGCAGGCGGGAGGCGTCAAGGAAAAGCTTGCCCGAAACAAAGGCCCTTGTGCGAAGCGGAATTCGCTGCAAAAACAGGCGTGAACGCAAGGCGAAGCAGAGGCGGAAAGCTTGGCACAGGACGTTGAAGCGGATACAGGCCTCCCGGTGGGGCCGCTGGTGGACACGCATCCAGCTCGACGGCCACGAGCGATCGCGCTTGAGGGACAATATGTGCGGCTGGAGCCGCTCGATGCGGCAAAGCACGCGCCTTCGCTTTTCGCCCTGTCGCAGGCGCCGGGCACGGCGGGGCTGTGGACCTATCTGTTCGATGCGCCCATGGGCGACCCCGAGGCATTTGCCGCGATGATTGCTGCGCGTGCTGCCTCCGCCGATCCGCTGTTCTGCGCCATCCTCGACCGCGCCACGGGCAAGGCGGTGGGCATGGCCAGCCTGATGCGGATGGACGAGAAAAACCGGGTGATCGAGGTGGGCAATATCCTCTTCACCCCCGCTCTCCAGCGCCAGCCGGGGGCGACGGAGGCAATGTACCTGCTGATGAAACATGTCTTCGACGACCTCGGTTACCGGCGCTACGAGTGGAAGTGCAACGACCTCAACGCCCCCTCCAAACGGGCGGCGCGGCGGCTGGGGTTTGAGTTTGAGGGGGTGTTTCGCCAGCACATGTTCGTCAAGGGCCGCAACCGCGACACGGCGTGGTTCGCGATGCTGGACAGGGACTGGCCTGCGCGAAAGGCGGCTTTTGAAGGCTGGCTGGAGGCGTCCAACTTTGATGCCGCCGGGCAGCAGAAACGGCCGCTGCAGGCCTTTTTGCCCGGCGGCAAGGGGGAAGTGTTTGCCGGGTGGATGTTGCGGCGCGGCGGGCTGACCGACAGGGCCAGCGTCGAAAAGTTGCAGGCCGACGCCTATCACCGCAACCAGACGCTGATTGGCCGGGTGCCGCTGCCGCTGACTTGGGATTATGGCGACATGCTTGCAAGCGCAGAAATCTGGCTGGCGGATGGCGCGGACGGGCTGGCTGGCGTGCTGATGCTGACGCCGCGCGAGCACGATCTGTATATCGACAACATCAGCGTTGCTCCGCGCGAGCAAGGCACCGGGCTGGGCAATGTACTGCTGGAGTTTGGCGCCGGACGGGCGCGCCACCATGGCCTGACCAGCCTTCGTCTGACGACCAATTCGAAACTCGATCACAACATCGGCTGGTATCAGCGCAAGGGCTATGCAATTGAACGGCGGGAAATCCTGGCGGATCGCACGGCGGTCCACTTGGTCAGACAGATATGAAAGGAATGGACATGGCAGGACGGTTGCAGGGCAAGAC
>JAYVYA010000352.1:0-3466 GCA_043784745.1 Hyphomicrobiales bacterium | reverse complement strand
CGGCGGGCAGGCGGATGCGGCCCCCCCTGGTTGCGGCGGCAAAGCCGAGCGGCTCGCCATGAATCAGGATGATCCCGGCGCTGGCCTCTTCCAGAAAGGCGCAGCAGCGCAGCAGCGTGCTTTTGCCGGAACCGGAAGGGCCAATCAGGCAGGTAACCTTGCCCATGGGAATGTCGAGGCTGATGTCGTGCAGCACTTCGATTGGGCCAAAGCTCTTGCTGACCTGACGGATAGAGAGGGCGGGCTGGGTCATGCGGCGGCAAACCGGAAGCGGGAGAGGCGGGATTCGGCCCATGCGCCAAGGGCACCGGAGAGTTCGACCAGCGCCCAGTAGAACAGCGCGAGCAGGCCCATGGCGGTCATGAAGGCATATTTTTGCGTGCCGATGACGCTGACCACCATGGTCAGTTCCTGCACCGTGATCAGCGACAGCATGGCGGTTTCCTTCAGCAGGATGATCACCATGTTGACCAGCGCAGGCAGCACCAGCATGGTCATTTCGGGGAGGATGACGCGCGCCATGATCTGGCGGCGGGTGAGGCCAGCGCATTCGCCGGCTTCTATATGGCCCGGCGGCACCGCCTCGAACCCGGTGCGGAAAATTTCGCTGAAATAGGCACCGCCATACAGCGACAGCCCAAGCAGGCCCGCCGGAACCGGATCCAGCGACAGGCCAATCGAAGGGCCGCCGTAATACAGCAGGAACAGCTGGATCAGGAACGGCGTGCCGCGCATCAGTTCGACATAGGCCAGCAGCAGCCAGCCGAGCGGGCGCGGGCCGTCGCGGCGCAGCAGGGCGACGGCAAAACCGAGCACCAGCGCACCGAGTACGCCGCCAATCCATGTCAGCACGGTGAGGCCGAAGGCCCGGATGATTTCGGGGGCCATTTCCTGCACGAGGGCCAGATCGAAGCTCATGCCTGGCCCCATTTCATCCGGCGCTCCAGATGCGCGCCGATGGCCGCCACAATCCAGTTGATGGCCAGATAGACCAGCCCGGCGCTGGCATAGAGTTCCAGCGGCCTGTAGGTGCTGGCGGCGAGATCCTGCGCCATGCGCGTCAGCTCCACCACGCCAACCACCGAGGCCAGCGCGGAGGCCTTCAGAATCAGGATCGCCTCATTGACCAAAGACGGCAGTGTCAGGCGGAAGGCGACCGGCGCGCGGATGCGCCGGAACTGCTGGAAGGCGTTCAGCCCCGCCATATCCGCCGCCTCCAGATAGCCTGATGGCACCGAGATGAACCCGCCACGCAGGTTTTCCGCCTGATAAGCCGCCGTGCACAGGGAAAGGCCGATGATGGCAGCGACAATGCTGGGCACATTGATGCCAATAAACGGCAGCAGGTTGTAAATCAGCAGCAATTGCACCAGCAGCGGCACGCCGCGAAAGAAGCTGACGAAGATGCGCGCCGGAATCGCCAGCGCGCTCCTGGGCGACAGCAGCGCCGCCGACAGGCAGATGCCGATGCAAAAGCCGATGGCGATGGAAACCAAGCTGATGAATACCGTGTAGCCGGCGGCCTGAACCAGCAGACCGAACAATTGCCACGACATGCGATCTGCCCTTCTGAGGCGAAGGGCCCTTCTCCCCATTCTTCAGGGGGAAAAGGTGCCCGAAGGGCGGATGAGGGGCGGCTCAGACCCAGGAAATTACGCGAATTCCGCAACTGAACCGGGTTCGCACTGTTGGCCCTAAAACGACGGCTCAGTCACGGCATCGGGGGTCTCGAAGCTGTCACCGAACCATTTCTTCTGCATCGCGGCGAGGCGCCCGTCGTTTTTCATTTTCAGGATATCGGCCTGCACGGCATCCATCAGGCTGGCATAGTCGGCATCCTTGCGGCCGATGAAGCCGAAATAGGATTTGGCCCCGAAGGCGGGCTTGACCACTTCAAAGGTATCGGGCCGCTGGCTGGCGACAAAAGCGATATTGGGCAGCGAATTGCCCACCGCGACAATGCGGCCCGCAGCCAGATCGGCATAGGCTTCGTTGAAGCCGACATATTCGCGCGCATCGACCTTGCCGGGCAGCGTCTCGCCAAAGGCCTTCAGCTGGGCCAGCTGGGCGGTGGCCTTGCCTGCGCCAACGATTTTGCCGCCAATATCAGCCGGCTTCATCACACTGGCATCACCCTTGCGCTTCAGCAGGGCCACGGTGGCCTCGGCAATTGGCGGGGTGAAGCGGTAGCGCTCCATGCGGGCCTTGGTGATGGTGGCGGGTCCGGCCACCATGTCAAACTTGCCCGCTTCCAGACCGGGGAGCACGCCGTCCCATGGCAGGGCCACCCATTCAATCTTGACGCCAAGGTCTTTGCCAAGTTCAGCGAACAGGTCGACATTCAGCCCGGCATGCGCGCCCGCATCAATGAAATCGAACGGGGCGAAGGCCGTCTCGGTGCCGACTTTCAGGGTACCGCTGGCTTTGACGCGGGCGAGCACATCCTCGGCCCAGGCCGGGCTGGAAAGGCAAATGGCCAAGGCGGCACCCGCCAGGGTTTTCAGCATGAATCTCTTGTTCATCACCCACTCCATCTGTCGTTTCGAGCAAATCGGCTGCCCCGTTCGGCACCTTCCCGGCCACGCTGGCGTGCCGGTATTTGTCTAGACATATGTGTAGGAGTGGAGCGGGCAGGGAGTCAAGCGCCGCCGGGGCTGCGGCACCGGTCTCAGGCCAAATCGGCCCCCTGCCGCAGCGCTGCCAGCTTGGCCCAGGCAATGTCCGGATCGACCACGCCAAAGCCCGCAAAGGTCGAGAAGCCGCAATCGGTGCCAGCGATCACCCGCTCGCGCCCCACAGCGTTGATGTAATTGCGCAATCTCTGCGCAATCAATTCGGGATGCTCGACAAAATTGGTGGTTGAATCGAGGCAGCCTGGAATCAGCACGAGATCATCGGGCACTTTGGCTTCATGCCACACGGTCCATTCATGGGCGTGGCGGGGGTTGGCCCCTTCAAACAGCAGCGCACCCGGCTTGGATTTCAGCAATTCGGGCAGCACGGTTTTCAGCGCAATATCGCGGGTATGGGGGCCCTCGTAATTGCCCCAGCATATGTGCATCCTGACCCTGTGGCGCGGCACGTTGCGCAAGGCGTGGTTGAGCGCCTCAATATGCACGGCCATGCGGGCCAGAAAGCCCTTCTCGTCCAAATCGCGATACATCATGTGGCGGCCAAGGCCGAGGTCGGGCGCGTCAATCTGCAAGATCAGCCCGCTGGCGACGATTGCCTCATATTCAGCCCGCATTCCCTCTGCAATATCGTGAAGGTAGTCGTCAAGGTTGCTGTGGTAATCGGAGGGTGATGCTGCCTGCCTATGCACTGCTTGCGGAAGGGGAGAGTGTCTCAAACGCGATCTCCCGCAGCCTGGAAGCGATGAAGCAGGACATGTGGAGTGCCGTCGGCTTTGTTGTCGTCCTGGGTCTGGTTGTCCTGCTCAGCGCGATCCCCTGCGGCCTGGGCTTGT
>JAYVYA010000351.1:0-6673 GCA_043784745.1 Hyphomicrobiales bacterium | reverse complement strand
GCCGCGGTTTCGGCCGACAGCATTACCGCGTCGGTGCCATCGAGCACCGCATTGGCGACGTCCGATACCTCGGCGCGCGTCGGGATCGGGCTGGTAATCATGGATTCCATCATTTGCGTCGCGGTGATCACTAGCTTGTTGCGCTCGCGCGCCATGCGGATCATGCGTTTTTGCATGGCTGGAACCGCAGCGTCACCCACCTCCACACCCAGATCGCCGCGCGCGACCATTATGGCGTCTGAGGCGTCGAGAATTTCTTCCAGCGCGTCAATCGCTTCAGCCCGTTCGATCTTAGCCACCAACAAACTTTTACCACCAGCCGCATGTAACAATGTTCGCGCTTGAATCATATCGGCGCCGCTGCGCGGGAACGAAACAGCAAGATAGTCCGCCTTGAGCGCAACGGCAGTTTTAATATCTTCCATGTCCTTCTCGGTCAGCGCCGCTGCCGATAGTCCGCCGCCTTGGCGGTTCCGAGGCCGCAGCCGAAATCTATTCCGAAATCATGACCGCCGAGCCGGGCAATGCCGCCGCGCGCGCCGGTCTCGCCCGGCTGCTGCTGGACGCTGGCGACATGGAGGGCACCAAAGCCGTGCTCGCCGATGCGCCGACCGAAGTGCGCAAGGATGCGGCGATCATCGCTGTGCAGGCTGCGCTCGACATTGCCGAACAGGCCTCGACTGTGGGCGATACCGGCGAGCTGACCCGCCGCCTTGCCGCCAACCCAAAAGATTATCCAGCCCGCTTTGATCTGGCTCTGGCGCTCAACGCCAGGGGCCAGCGCGATGAAGCCGCCGACGCCCTCCTTGAAATTATCCGGGCGGACCGCAAGTGGGAGGATGACGGGGCCCGCAAGCAACTGGTCCAGTTTTTCGAAAGCTGGGGGCCAATGGACGCGGCAACCCAAGTGGCGCGACGCAAGCTGTCGACGTTGCTGTTTTCCTGAAACAGAATGACGAGGATGGTACCATGAGCATTAACAAAGCCTATTCAGGCCCGCAGGACATGCCGCACATCATTGGCGTGTTTCCGCTGTCCGGCGCTTTGCTGCTGCCGCGCGGGCAAATACCGCTGAATATTTTTGAGCCGCGCTACCTGGCGCTGATTGACGATGCCATGCGCAACCACCGCGTCATCGGCATGATCCAGCCGGTCGCCGATGCGCCGGCAGAATCAGCCAAGCCGCCGTTGCAGGCGGTCGGCTGCGCCGGGCGCATCACCCAATTGGCCGAGACGGGCGACGGGCGCTATGTGCTCACCCTCAGCGGCATAGCCCGCTTCCGCGTCGAGGAAGAGCTGGTGGTGATGACACCCTACCGCCAGTGCCGCGTATTTTTCGGCCCGTTTGCCGATGATTTCATCGCCAGCCATGGCGAGGCGGAAGTAGATCGCGAAGGCGTGCTGCGCTCGCTCAAGGATTTCGCCAGCGCCAACAAGCTGAAGGTGGACTGGGACTCAATCAATGACGCGCCAAACGAGGCTCTGGTCAATGCGCTGTCGATGATGAGCCCGTTTGGCCCCAAGGAAAAGCAGGCCCTTCTCGAAGCCGCCGACCTGCGCTTGCGCGCCGACGTATTGATTGCGATAAGCGAGATGGAAGTGGCGAAATCCAGCGGGACTTCGACCTCGCTGCAATGACGGGCGGGATGGCAATGGCCAATGACAGGGTGACTAATGGGGGCGCGGAGGCGGCAAAATTCTCCGTAGATCCCCGTCTGCTGGAAATTCTCGTCTGCCCGCTGACCAAGACGACGCTGGAATATGATGCAGGGCGGCAGGAGCTGGTCTCACGCGCCGCAAAACTGGCCTATCCGATCCGGGACGGCATTCCGATCATGCTGCCGGACGAAGCCAGGGTTATTGAGGTTTAGCGCTGCAGCCCGTCACGAAAGCCCGGTCTTTGGCGAAATGCTTCCGTGAAGGACGGGAGGGATTGCCTGGCCCGGCAACGCCCTACCCCACCAGCGCCGCCTTCAATTTCTCCATCGCCCGCGCTTCTATCTGGCGGACACGTTCCTTGGAGATGCCGAGCCGCGCACCGAGAGCTTCCAGCGTTTCCGCCTCATCCTTCAGGCGGCGTTCGCGGATGATGCCGAGTTCGCGCGGGTTGAGTACTTGCAAGGCCACCTGTAGCCGGTCGTGCTGGCGGCCACCGTCAATGTCGGCCCCCACGACCTCGTCGGCCAGCGGCTTGTCATCGACCAGAAAATCCATCCGGTCGATGCCATTGTCGCCCTCGCCGTCCTGCATAGGGGCGTTGAGCGACATGTCACCGGCGGATAGCCGCATGTTCATCCACTCGACATCGGCAGTGGAAACGCCAATGGCATCGGCAATGGTCTGGAACATCACCCGGCTGCCGGTTTCGCCCGACGTCTGCGACAATTTGGCGCGAATGCGGCGCAGGTTAAAGAACAGGGATTTTTGGGCGGAAGAGGTGCCGCCGCGCACAATCGACCAGTTGCGAAGGATGTAGTCCTGTATCGAGGCCCGGATCCACCAGGTCGCGTAGGTTGAAAAGCGCACCTCCCGGTCCGGATCAAACCGGGCGGCGGCCTCCAGAAGGCCGATATGGCCTTCCTGCACCAGATCGGCCATCGACAGGCCATAACGGCGGAAGCGCATGGCCATGGCAATCACCAGCCGCATATGCGCCTCGGCCAGCTTGTGCAGGGCATTCTGGTCGCGCTGGACTTTCCAGCGCACCGCCAGTTCGTGTTCCTCGCCCCGTTCCAGAAACGGCGCTTTCATCGCTGCCTTGACGAACGATTGCCCTACATCTGCCAATTGTGACATGGCTACCTCCTGAAAGATTACCGAGAATACGTGGCCGTAAGGCCAGCGGATCACAGGCGGGCGGGAAGGCAGCAGATGCACCAGGAAATTATCGATCTCTACGACGATTACACCCATCGCCCGCTCAACCGCAGGGTGTTTCTGGAACGGCTGCTGAAGCTGGCAGGATCCGCCGCCGCCGCTCAGGCCGCTTTGGCCTTGCTGGAAAGCGATTACGCCAAAGCCGGGACGGTGAAGGAGATTGATCCGCGCATTGTCGCCGGGCAGATTGAAATCAACAATGGGGCCATCAAGGGCTACACGGCCTACCCCAAGGGCATGGACCCGGATGCCGCGCGCCAGGCCGTTATCGTCATCCACGAGAACCGGGGCCTGACGCCGCATATCAAGGATGTGGCGCGGCACATGGCCACCGAGGGGTTTTTCACCATTGCGCCCGATTTTCTCAGCGCCATGGGCGGCACGCCCGAGAACGAGGATCAGGCCCGCGAGTTGTTCAGCAAGCTGAAACTGGAGGATGCGGTGGAAATGGCCCGCATCGTCATCTCAGGCTTCAAGGGCCGGGTGGCCGGCATGAAGGTGGGGGCTATCGGATTTTGCTGGGGTGGCGGGCTGGTCAATGCCGTCGCCTGCGCCGTGCCGGAGCTGGATGCCGGGGTGCCCTACTACGGCATAGCCCCCGCGCTGGACAAGGTGGCCAATATCAAGGCGGCGATGCTGATGCATTATGCCGGGCTGGACCAGCGGGTGAATGCAACGATGCCGGGCTATGAGGCCGCGCTGAAAGCAGCGGGCGTGCGTTACCAGATGCAAGTCTATGAGGGCGTTAACCACGCCTTCAACAACGATACCAGCACTGAGCGCTACAATGCCAGCGCCGCCAGTCTGGCCTGGGGGCGGACAGTGGCGTTTTTGAAAGCGAATTTGTGAGCGCGCTCCCTGGACCGCGAGCCATGAGGTTCGCGGTCCGCTCTATTCCATCACCAGCTTGTATTTCTCTCCCGGCTTCAGCGGCCCGCCGCGCTCGAGGCCGTTGAGCAGCTCAAAATATTCCAGCGGCCTGTCGGGCGCGATGATCCGGGCAGCGAAGGCTTCCGCCGTGTCGCCGCCAGAAGCGGTAGCGATAACAAGGCGCAGCGGGTGTACATTGGTGGCTTCATCATGCGAAATCCGGCGGAAACTTTCGATTGATTCGCGGAAGACCCGGTCGTTTTCGTCCGTCAGGGCGCGGGTGGCGAAAATCATCCGGTAGACATCGGTGCCCAGCCGGATCGCGGCAAGGCGGAAGCTCCATTCGCCGCCTCTGGCCGTGGCGGTGGCATAGGGCAGGCCGTTGACAGTGCCCGAACTGATCGTCGCCTGCTGCAATCCATCAATCCACCCCGAGGCCAGGTAGGCTTCCAGCGTCGTGGTCGAGGGCAGCTTGACGCTGTCGAGCCGCAAGGCCTCATTGCCGCCATTGGCAATGCCGAGCAGCGCCTTGGCCGAATTGTCGAGCATGAAACCGGGCGGGGCACTGAAGCCAAAGCCCAGTTTCGGGTGCAGGAAGCGCTGGCTGCGGATAATGCCTTCCGACGTGTCATCGCCAAAGGCAATGCCGTCAATGGCAGCCAGATATTCGGAACGCCCGGCATCGCCAAGGCCCGGCGCGCCAAACTGGCGGGCGGCCAGAATGGCCTTCCCGACCCGTTCGGGCGTTGAGGGGTGGGTGGACAGAATGTCGGGATGGGCGTCTCCACCCTTGCGCCCGCCAATCAGGCTGCCGCGCAAGGCGGTGGAGCGGCCCAGAGACGCCAGAAACCGCGAGGCGGCAAAAGCGTCAAACCCGGATTTGGCAATCACCCGCACCCCGATCTGGTCGGCATCCAGCTCCTGCTGGCGCGAGAAACTGGCGAGCGAGCGCTGCGACAGGTGCAGCAATTCCTGCCCCTTCTCCTGATTCTGGATCACCCTGGCGGCGCGGCTGATTACGGCGGACTGCTTTTCCAGCTCGGCCCGCTGGGCAGCATGGCGGGCGGTGACATGGGCAATCTCGTGCGCCATCACCGCCGCCACTTCCGAGGTATCATTGGCCAAGGCCAGCAGGCCGCGCGTCACATAGAGATTGCCCGAGGGCAGCGCAAAGGCATTGACCACCGGGCTGTTAAGGATAGTGACGCGGTAGGCCTTGCCCTGCGCCTCGCTGTCACTGGCGAGACGGGCAAGAATATTGTTGAGATAGTCCTGCGCGGCGGGCCAGTGATATTCGCCGCCAAATTGCGCCACCAGCCGCTTGTGCTCGGCGCTGGCAATGGTATCTGCCCCAACAGTCTGCGGCGCGGAGGGCGGCAATCCGGCCTGCCTGGGAATTTCGATATCGTGCCCGGCGCAGGCAGCCAGCAGCAAAATCAAGCCAAGCGCCAGCGGCCGGGTGCCACGCCGGAGCCAATGCCTTACCTTTGATCTGTCGTTGGCGCCCATCTGCGCGACCAGAATCCTCAATATATTTACCTGGCTTTTCAGCGGGTTAATCCAGAATTTCAATTGCATCCGGGCTGGCAATCTCAATTTGCGGTCCAAACTGCATGTCCAGCATTCCCCGGACACGCAACTGGTGCCCGGACAGGGATTGGACAGAAAGCCCCGCCTTGTCAAATATCTTCAAAGAAGGTTTCAGAATCGTGATCGAAAAATCGCGATATTTTCGCGGTCCAAAATTGACATAGGTGCGGTAGCCCAGCGTTGCGACGCTGACCGCGCGCCCGGTGACCACCACGCTGGCCCCATCGCGGCCACGAAAGGCGTCGAGGTCGGCTGCATCCATCTCGACGGTGGCTTCCTGCGCCCAGACGCCTTCGCCATTGTCACGGGCCAGCGTTTCGGCGGCCCGCAACGCCGCAAGACAGGCAAGCGGGCCTGAAATGCGGATGCGGGCGAGACCAGCCCTGAGCAGGGCTTCGGCCGCACTCTCGCGTGCACCGGACGTGAACACAATAGCCGGCAACCGTCCCCAGCGGTCCGGTTGGCTGGCGAGCGCCTGCACCACAACCTCCTTGCCAAACAGCCAGTCGGCCAGCTGGTCCTTGGCCAGGGTGCCGGCCGGCGGTTCTATGCCTGCGAGCACGAGGAGCCTGCCATCGGCCAGCCGCAGCTCCAGCCGCGCATCCACATCTACCACCTCGACAGGCTCGCCGCCTTCCACCTGGCAGCGGGTATCCGCCATGGGCGCAGCACTGGCGGCTGAAGCCAATCCAAGGGCAAAGATTAGCGCGACGCCGCGCAGCATATGATTGAACTCCCGCGCTGGATGGGCGATTAAAGCAAGGGCACAGTGAATGTACAGCCTGGTTTGCACATTTGCTGCAAAGCGCCAAACCAGTAGCGACAGGGCGGGGCAAAGTGACATGAGCGATTTTGACAAGGGTGCACTGATCTATCACCGGCTGCCCCGCCCCGGCAAACTCGAAATTCAGCCCATCAAACCGCTCGGCAACCAGCGTGATCTGGCTTTGGCTTATTCGCCCGGCGTGGCAGCGGCCAGTCTTGCCATCCGCGACAATCCGGCGGAGGCGGCGGAACTGACGATCCGCGCCAATCTGGTCGCCGTGATCACCAATGGTACGGCGGTGCTGGGGCTGGGCAATATCGGCCCGCTGGCCTCCAAGCCGGTGATGGAAGGCAAGGCCGTCCTGTTCAAGAAATTCGCCGGGCTGGACTGCTTTGACATTGAAGTGGCCGAGAATGACGTGCAGCGCCTTGTTGACATAGTGGTGGCGCTGGAGCCAACCTTTGGCGGCATTAATCTTGAAGACATCAAGGCTCCGGAGTGCTTTGAGGTGGAACGCCTGTGCCGGGAAAGGATGAACATTCCGGTATTCCATGACGACCAGCACGGCAC
>JAYVYA010000350.1:0-16765 GCA_043784745.1 Hyphomicrobiales bacterium | reverse complement strand
ACCGGCATCCGCAATGTCGACGAGGGCAATCTGGTCAAGGCGTCGGACGCCACCGGCATTGTCACCATTACGCAGGTGCAGCCTATCGCCGTGGTGTTCAGTGTGCCGCAGCAGCAATTGGCGCGGATCAATGCGGCCAATAGTGCCGGGCCGGTCGAGGTTGCGGCGCTCGGGCCGGATGGCTCGGGGATCATTGACCGGGGCTTGTTGCAGGTGGTCGACAATCAGGTCGATGCCACCACAGGCACAGTCAAACTCAAGGCGGAGTTCCCCAATGCCGGGCTGAACCTGTGGCCCGGCGCTTTCGTCAACATCCGCCTGCTGGCCGATACGTTGAAAAATGTCGTCGTCGTGCCCGCCAGCGCGGTGCAGCGCGGGCCGAAGGGGCCGTTTGTCTATGTGCTCAGGGAGGATGCGGTGAATGTCCGGCTGCTGACGCTGGGCTTGCAGGACGATACCGAAGCCGTCGTCAGCCAGGGGCTGGAAGCAGGCGAAAAGGTGGTGACCACCGGCTTTGGGCAATTGAGTGACGGGGCCAAAGTGATTGTCGCCACAGCGGATGCTGCGCCTGCCGACCCCGCCGCCGCGCCCGCGCCGCCGCGCCCGCGCCGCGACCCCAATGCGCCGGGGGCGGGGGCGGGGGCTGGCGGGCAGGGGGGCACGGGGCGCCGCCGGGATGCTGCTGGCGCAGCTGGCACCGCTGCGCCCAATCGGGCCCCGGCAGCGGGTGCGCCGCCATGAGCCTGTCCTCGCTGTTCATCCATCGCCCGGTGGCGACCTCGCTGCTGGCCTTTGCGATCCTGATTGGCGGGCTGCTCGGCTATCAATTGCTGCCGGTCTCGGCTCTGCCGCAGGTGGATTTCCCGACCATTCAGGTCACCACCCAATTGCCGGGGGCTAATCCGGACACGACAGCTGCATTGCTGACGGCCCCGCTGGAACGCCAGCTTGGCCAGATTCCGGCGTTGTCGACCATGACTTCCACCAGCGCTTTTGGCATCAGCCAAATCACGCTGCAATTTGACCTCAACCGCGATATTGATGCGGCGGCTCAGGATGTGCAGGCGGCGATCAATGCCGCCTCTTCCACCCTGCCGCGCAGCCTGCCGTATCCGCCGGTCTATTCCAAGGTCAATCCGGCGGATGCGCCGATCATCACGCTGGCCCTGACCTCGCCAACCGTCACCCTGCGCCAGCTGAGTGATATCGCTGACACGATCATGGCGCAGCGCCTGTCACAGGTCTCCGGCGTCGGCCATGTTGGCGTGCAGGGCGGGGTGCGCCCGGCAGTGCGGATACAGGCGGACCTGTCGCGCCTCGCCTCGTATGGCCTTGGGCTGGAGGATTTGCGCATTGCCGTCACCGGGGCCAATGTCGCCGGACCCAAAGGCTCGCTGGATGGCAAGTCACAGGCCTATACCATTGCCGCCAATGACCAGATTGCGGCGGCGGATGCCTACAGGACGGTGACTCTGGCCTACCGCAACAATGCCCCGGTCATGGTCAGGGACGTCGCCGATGTCGTCGAGGGGCTGGAAAACACCCGCGTTGGCGGCTGGTATCAGGGCCAGCCCGCCGTGATCATCGACATCCAGCGCCAGCCCGGTGCCAACGTGGTGGAAACGGTGCGCCTGATCAAGGCCGAGCTGCCGCGCCTGCAACGCTCCATGCCCGCCGATGTGACGATGACTTTGGTGCATGACCGCACCGGCACCATTCAGGCATCCATCCGCGATGTGCAGTTTACCCTGATGCTCTCCGTGCTGCTGGTGGTGCTGGTGGTCTTCCTGTTTTTGGGCACCATCCGCGCCACCGTCATCGCGGGGGTGGCGCTGCCGCTGTCGCTGGTGGCGACGTTCGGAATCATGTGGTTTTTTGGCTTCAGTCTCGACAATCTGTCGCTGATGGCGCTGACCATCGGCACCGGCTTCATTGTCGATGATGCCATTGTCATGATCGAGAACATCGCCCGCCATATCGAGAATGGCGACAAGCCGATGCAGGCGGCGCTGGAGGGTGCGCGCGAGATTGGCTTCACCGTCATCTCGCTCACCGTTTCGCTCATCGCCGTCTTCATCCCGCTGCTGTTCATGACCGGGATTGTCGGGCGGATGTTCCGGGAGTTTGCCATCACGCTGACGATTGCAGTTGTTGTTTCGGCCATCATCTCGCTGACGCTGACGCCGATGATGTGCGCGTGGCTTTTAAAACCGCACCAGCCAGTGCAAACCACCCGCCCCGGCTTTCTTTCACGAATTATCACCGATATTGTCGGTGCCTACCGCCGCTCGCTTTTGTGGGTACTGGGCCATGAAATCCTGATGTTTCTGGTCATTGCCGGAACGCTTGCCGCCACCCTGGCGCTCTATTCCGTCATCCCCAAGGGATTTTTGCCCGCGCAGGATACCGGCGTCATTTCGGCCACCGGGCAGGCGGACCCCGCCGTGTCCTACGGCGAACTGGTTGCGCGGCTGAACGGCGTGGCGGACCTGCTGCGCACCGATCCGGATGTGGCCAATGTCATCACCGTCGCCGGTGTCGGCACCGTCAATGCCACCCCCAATGCCGGACATCTGACGCTGTATCTGAAGGAGCGGGACCAGCGCAGCGCCGGTGCTGACGCCATCATGCTGCGCCTGCAGGGTCTGGCCCGCAAGGTGCCCGGCATGGATGTCGCCTTCCAGTCTCTGCAGGATATCCAGATCACCACCCGCGCCAGCCGTGCCCGGTATCAATACACGCTGGCGGGGGCGGACCAGGCCGAGGTGTCCAGCTGGGCAACCCGGCTGGCGGGCGCGCTGCTCAAGGCCCAAACCATGCGCGATGTGGCGTCCGAAGCGCAGGACGGCGGCTTGCGGCTGTTTGTCAATGTCGACCGGCTGGCGGCGGGGCGGCTGGGCGTTTCCATGCAAAATGTCAGCGACATCCTCAACGACGCCTATGGCCAGCGCCAGGTCTCGACCATTTACGCCCAGGCCAACCAGTATCGCGTCATTCTGGAAGCCATGCCACGCTATCAGGCCGATTCCGCCTCGCTCAACCAGCTCTACGTGGCGGGGGCGGGCGGAGTGCAGGTGCCGCTCGCGGCCTTCACGCAAATTGAGCACCTCAACGCGCCGCTGTCGATTGGCCACCAGGAGCAGTTTCCGGCGGTGACGATCAGCTTCAACCTCGCGCCCGATGCCTCTTTGGGGCAGGCGGTGGAGGAAATCGCCGCCGCGTCCGCCGCTATCGGCGTGCCCGCCACGGTCACTGGCAGCTTTTCTGGTGATGCGGCGGAATTTGCCCGCTCGCTGGCGGGCGAACCCCTGCTGATCCTGGCCGCCATCCTCACCATCTACATTGTGCTCGGCGTGCTCTACGAGAGCGCCATTCATCCCATAACCATCCTCTCCACCCTGCCGTCGGCGGGGCTGGGGGCCTTGCTGGCGCTGATGTTTTACAAGGTTGAACTGTCGCTGATTGCCCTCATCGGCATCATCCTGCTGATGGGCATTGTCAAGAAAAACGCGATTATGATGATTGATTTTGCGCTGGAGGCCGAGCGGGTCGATGGCCTCTCGCCGCGCGAGGCCATCGTCAAAGCCAGCCTGCTGCGCTTCCGCCCGATCATGATGACCACACTGGCCGCGCTGTTTGGGGCTTTGCCGCTGGCTCTGGGCCATGGTGTCGGCTCCGAACTGCGCATCCCGCTGGGCATTGCCATTATCGGTGGCCTGCTGCTGAGCCAATTGATTACGCTGTATTCGACACCGGTGATCTATCTGGTGATGGAGCGTGGCCGGGCACGGTTCTTCCCCTCTCCGGAACGCGACCGTCCCCGTCGCCCCGAGCCGGAAGCGGCCGGGACGGCCGCGTTCGGGAGCGGGCCATGAACTTTTCCTCGCCCTTCATCAACCGCCCCATCGGCACCAGCCTGCTGGCGCTGGGCCTGATGATGCTGGGTGTGGCAGCTTACCGGCAGCTGCCGGTGGCGAGCCTGCCGACAGTGGACTTGCCCACCATCCGCGTCTCCTCCAGCCGTCCGGGCGCCGACCCGGAGACGATGGCGGCGACGGTGGCTGCGCCGCTGGAGCGCTATCTGGGCGAAATTGCCGGCGTCACCGAAATCACCTCGTCGTCCTCGCTGGGCGGCACCGGCATTACCATCCAGTTTGATCTCAACCGCAACATTGTCGGCGCGGCGCGCGATGTGCAGGCGGCGCTGAACGCGGCGGCCACCGATTTGCCGGGGGATTTGCCAGCCTTGCCGAATTTTCGCAAGTTCAACCCCAATTCCATGCCGATCCTGATTTTTGCGCTGACGTCGGAGACGATCCCGCCTTCCGTCATCTACGACACTGCCGATACGGTGATTGCCCAGCGCATGTCACAGATTGCCGGCGTGGCGCAGGTTCAGGTGGCGGGAGCGGAACAGCCAGCGGTGCGGGTGCGGGTGGACCCGGCACAGCTGGCCGCCATGGGCGTCAGCATGGAGCAAATCCGAACCACGATCGCCAATGCCAACGCCCTGACGCCGCTGGGCACGATTGACGGCCCGCAAACCGCGCAGACCATTGCCGTCGATGGCCAGATGCTGGCCCCGGCGGAATATGGCAATCTCATCGTCAAGACCAGCAACGGCAATTCGGTGCTGCTGTCGTCGATTGCCTCGATCCAGCCCGGCGTGCGCAACATCCGCTCGGCCGGCACGTTCAACGGCAAGCCGTCGGTCATGCTGATCATCACCAAACAGGCCGATGCCAATGTGATCGAGACGGTCGATCAGGTCTATGCGCTGCTGCCCCAGCTCAAGCGCTTCATCCCCGCCGGGCTCGAAATCAGCGTGCTGACCGACCGCACGTCGATGATCCGCGCCTCGATCCACGACATGCAGAAGACGCTGGCTGTTACCATCGCGCTGGTGATGCTGGTGGTGTTCGTGTTTCTGCGCCGCCTGACGCCGACACTGGCGGCGGGCGTGACGGTGCCACTGGCGCTGGCGGGCACGGCCGCGCTGATGTGGGTGGCAGGCTTTTCGGTCGATATATTGTCGATGATGGCGCTCACCGTCTCAGTCGGCTTTGTCGTTGATGATGCGATTGTGATGATCGAGAATATTGACCGCACCAGCGGGCAATACCGCACGCCGGTTCAGGCCGCGATTGCCGGGGCAAAGCAGATTGGCTTCACCGTCATGTCCATCTCGGTGTCGCTGACGGCGGCTTTCATCCCGCTGCTGTTCATGGGCGGCATTGTCGGGCGGTTCCTGCGCGAATTTTCGATGACGCTGGTCTTTGCCATTTTTATTTCCACCATTGTCTCGCTGACGGTGACGCCGATGATTTCGGCCCATCTCGTCCGCCATGGTCCGAGGCACCGCAGCTTGTTTGACCGGGTGGTGGAGGGCGGGCTGACCCGGCTGGTGCGGGCCTATGCGCGCAGTCTTGATGTGGTGCTCAACCACCGCTTCCTCACCATGATGACGCTGGTGGCAACGATTGCGCTGACGGTGGCGCTGTTCGCCCGTGTGCCCAAGGGCCTGTTTCCGCAGGATGAAACCGGGCTGATTTTCGCCTTCACGGAAGCGGCCAACGAGGTCTCCTTCCCCGCCATGCGCGACATGCAGCGCCAGGCGGCGGAAATCCTGGCTGCAGACCCGGCCATTTCCGCCCTGGGGTCGTCGGTGGGCGGCGGCGGGCCGGGCGGGGGCGGGGCGGTCAACCAGGGCCAGATGTATCTCAACCTGAAGCCGCCCGCCGAACGTGATAATCTCACCGCCGTGGAAGTGGTGGACCGGCTGCGCAAAAGCCTCTCGGGCATGGTCGGCCTGCGCGTCTATCTCAGCGCCACCGCTGATTTGCGCATTGGTGGCCGCTCCGGCAAATCGCCGTTCCAGTTCACGCTGTGGGACCCGGATTTTGGCGAGCTGACGGCCAACGTGCAGAGGGTGCTGGAGGCGGTGAAGGCCGTGCCGGGGCTGGTGGATGTGGGCACGGACCGGGAGCCGAACGGCCTGCAAGCCAATGTGATTATTGACCGGGACAGCGCCTCGCGCCTTGGCGTGCGCATTCAGGATATTGATGACGCGCTCAACAATGCCTTCTCCCAGCGCCAGATTTCCACCATCTACACCGCCCGCAACCAGTATCGCGTCGTGCTGGAAGTGCAGCCTTCCGCCTCGCACGACCCCGATGACCTCAGCAAAATCTACGTCACCGGGCGCGGCGGCGTGCAGGTGCCGCTTGCGGCGGTGGCGCGGGTGGAGCGCGGGCTGGCCCCGCTGGTGGTCAACCATCAGGGTCAGTTCCCGGCCATCACTATCACTTACGGGCTGGCGGCGGATGCGGCCATGGCGGAGGCGACGGAGAATATCCAAAAGGCCGTGGCGGCGTTGCATCTGCCCCAGACCCTCCACGCTGAATTTGCCGGGGATGCCAAGGCTTTTGCGGCGCAGGGGATGCAGATGGCGCTGCTGATCGCGGCAGCGCTGGTGTCCGTCTACATTGTGCTGGGCATATTATACGAGAGCCTGATCCACCCGCTGACCATCATCTCGACGCTGCCTTCGGCTTGCCTCGGGGCGCTGCTGGCCTGCATGATCACCAAAACCGAACTGTCGGTGATTGCGGTGATCGGCATTGTGCTGCTGATTGGCATCGTCAAGAAAAACGGCATCAGGCTGGTGGAGTTTGCGCGGGAAGCGCAGCGCGACGGGGGCCTGACGCCGGCGCAAGCCATCAAGGAAGCCTGCATCGAGCGTTTCCGCCCGATCCTGATGACCACCATGGCCTCGCTGCTCGGGGCGATCCCCCTGCTGATCGCCACCGGGCCGGGGTCGGAATTGCGCCGCCCGCTGGGGATAACGATTGCTGGCGGCCTGCTGGTGTCGCAGATTTTGACGCTTTACACCACGCCGGTGGTTTATTTGCTGCTGGACAAGCTGAGCCGGAAGAGGAGGGGGGAAAAGATACCCGCTGTTGAACCAGCATAGGCAACGCGCTTGAGGGCGGGAGGAGGGCAAACCTTTGCAGACCATGCCTTTACGTCGGGTCGACAATACCCATGCCGATCATCCGCAGCGAGGTCAGGCTCGGCACGAAAAAGTAATCGCCGCCGCGAAATTCGACAAATTGCGGCAAGGGCGCGGAGATGAACGGTTTGTCCCCGTTCACGACGAACTTGGGCAAAACACCTTCGACATTATGGTTGCCGATCAGCGGGCAGCTGTCGTTGCCCGCATTGAAATCAAGGCCGTAGTTCATCCATTGCTGCTGGAGAAACTCGAACTGGCGGAACAGGCTGGCGCAGACCGCCATGAAAACAATGCCGTGCTCGCCGTCGTCATCGGGGTTTTTCGGGTCGCTCGTGCCATAGGGCAGGCCGCGCCGCAAAATCCGGCGACGGTTGACGAGGGCCGAGCCATTGCTGCGGTTGTCGGATGTGTTGGGCAGGTCAATCAGCGGGTTCAGCATGTCGCGCGGGTTGGCGCGACGCAGGTGCGCGGTCACCGGGCAGCGCACACCCTCCAGATCGGGGCGGCTGCCGGGATTGCCAGGATCATCGCCAAAGCGGAAATCAGTATATTGCTTGACCAGTTCCGCCTCGGCTGCGTGATCGCCCGCCTTGCGGGCTGCCGCCAGCGCCGCGTTGAAGGTGAGGCGCTCGGCAAAGGTCGGAAAATTTGCCAGCGGCGCGCCATCGGGCCAGCGTCCGGCCATTTTGGCCATCAGCGTATCCCTGGCTTGCTGCGCCGGAATGCCGGACACGGCGGCATAGACCGGGGCCTGGGCGCTGATGTGGTCCTTGAACGACTTGACATTCTGGTGCAGCTTGCGCCAGGCCATGAAAGTGCCGTTGCGGCTGAAATCATTGGGCATCGCCGCCCCGGGCACCTCCTGCGCCTCATCGGTATGGCCGAGCAGGAACTCGCCGGTGGCCAGGGGCTGCCAGCTGCCATCGGGCGCAATCTTGCCGCGCCCCGGCACAGCGATCTTCTCGGCGGCGGCTGGAAACTGCCCGGCAAAGACCGGATCGCCAAAGCCGTCGGTAAAGCCGAAATGTTCCTTGCGGGTTGGCGCAAAACTCTCTTCCGCCAGCTTTTCCAGGATGGCCGAACTGTCCAGCCACAAGCCCCCGTCGCGGCCATTGCCGGGCAAAATGGTCACGCTGAATTCAGCGGCGGTGGCCACCAGCCATTGCGTCATTTGCGCCAGTTGCGCGACCGGCTCGCCGGTCGCCGGGTCCATTTGCGCATTCAGCGAAATCATGGCGTGGACGCGGGCCTCGCCCGCCGAATGCTTCCAGATTTCGTCGCGCTTGTCGGCGGAATTGCCGGGCACAGGATCGCCCAGTATGCTGGCGCGCGGGGCCATTCCAGCAAGGAACTCCTGCGGCAGGCCTTGCAACGTGCGGATGGGCACCTGCAATTGCAGCAAGCCCATGAAGGTAAACGCGATGTTGAGGGCCACCTCTGGCCGGTCCTGCATCACTTCACCGGGATAATCTTCCAGATTGGCGGCCTTGATAGCCGTCTTGATCCGGGGGTGTCCGTCCGCCACCGCTGTTGCAACAGGGTCGCGCCATTTGGAGGCGGTGGTGATTTTGGGGCGCAGTGCCTCGACAAAGTCCCGGCCCGGCATTGGATCGCGGAAATACACGAACAGCGTGCGCCCTTTGGGAAAACCCAGCGATCCATAGGCGCGCAGGATATTGCCCTGGATATCGGCAAGATCAAGCATCCCGCTCATGATATGCCTCCGGGTTGTTTGGCATCAGCATGGATGACGCCGGGTGCCTGGGTGGGGTGGCGCAAATTGTCCGGCTGGTGCTGCACCACAAAAGCCCGGAAGGCGGCTTGCAGGCCCGCCCCAGGCTCGCCCTGTTGGGCAAGGACGAAACCGGTGAATTTTTGCTGCAGGTAGAGCGCCTTGAGCACGCCCGGCAGCGTATCCCCCGGAGCCGCCGGAAACGGTTTTCGTGCCCTGTGGCGGATCAGGAAATAATCTGCCGCCAGCGCTGGCACCAGCAGCAGCGCCAGCCAGCCTAAGAACACCAACAGCGTCCACCAGCTGAGGCCGCCGGGCGCGGCCAGCACGACAGCGCCGATAAAAGCCGCCGCCGGGGCCAGCAGCACCTGCCAGACCGGCATGGGGTGCAGCTGCGGGCGTCCGACCCAGTAATCGTGGAAGGGCATGGTGGTCTCCACCTGGCATCGCATCATGTAGGCGGCAAAGCTGGGGGCGTCCGAGACCGTCTCAAAGTCCTGGCCGAAGGCAAATATCCGGCTCAGGTCCGCGTCCATCACAGCCCATAGTCCGGCAAGCCATCCCGCGACTTCCGGCTGGTCGCCGCTGGTCGCGTCAAAATCGGCGACAAAGGCCAGATAGCGGCAGTTCAGCCGGTCCACTTTCTGCGGTACCAGCGGGTTGGGGCCGCGCACACTGACCGCCAGCGCATCATGGGCATCGCGCCCGTTGAAATAGGTGTCATCAATCACGAACAGCCGGGCAAAATGGGTGCGGGTGCATTTTGCAAACGGCGCGGGCCGGTGGGTGCCGACGGTGGCGGTGGATTGCAGGGCGGTAGGCAGCAGCTCCAGAGTCTGGCGCAGCACATGCACCGGCGAGAATTTGACGCCTTCAATCTCCACCAGCCCGCGATTGTCGATGGGCACGAAGGCGGTGAAGAAATAATGGCCTCCATCAAAATTCGGCATGGAATGGCTCCTCTGGCAGGGCCTAGCGCAAGCGCGACTGAATGGCGGGTGCCGCGCCCGGCGGGGGCATGAACCGTGCCCGGTTACGGTCGGCATTCTCGGTGTCATCGCTGGCCACGGGTGCAAACCCCGGCGATCCCAGGCAGTTTTGCACGCCGCAGACAGCTTCCTGCCAGGCTTGCGCAAATTGCTCCCCATTCATCCCTGCTTCTGTGGCGGCCAGTGTCCGGATCGCCAGCGCCACTTTCAGAGCGCATTTTATGTCGCGCTGGGCGGCCCCCGGTGTGGCATTGTAATAATAATGCGTGTCAATCTGGTTGGCGTGGATATAGTTTTTGAATGGGGTAATGGGCAGGGAATGCGGATATTTGGTGCTGGCATACCAGAACAGGTCCAGCCCGGCGGGAATACCGTCGGCAAAGGCGTCGATATACTGGTCCCATGTGCCGTTGAAATTGCTGCAAAACAGCATGTAGTCATTTTGCAGGTCCTGCGGCCCCTGGCCGAGATCCGGCCACTGGTTGCGACGAACCATCACCCAGCGGGCAAAATGGATCAGCTTGAGGCCGAGCAATCCCGACAGAAACCCCGGAAATGCCCGCCCGAGCATGAAAATCAGCTCGTTCACCCACGTCCAGCGCGGAGGCATCGGTGTCAGCACATTCATGCCATAGGCTTTTCCTGCGATATTCGACATGGCAGCCCCCGGGGACACAGGCTTGTTGCTTATACAAAAGTGTTATCGAAATAGTTCTTTCTGTCAATAGCCATTTGATCCCCGGCAAAATTGACCCGCACCGCGATTTGCCCTAGCGTCGATGCTGCAATGCAGCATAAGGGCGCGGACATGCTTGACAAACTGAAGGAAAACAACCGCAACTGGGCCGCCAAGAAACTGGCGCAGGATGCCGGATTTTTTAAGCGGCTGGAAGGCCAGCAGGCCCCGGAATATCTGTGGATTGGCTGTTCGGACAGCCGGGTCCCAGCCAACGAGATTGTCGATCTCGATCCCGGCGAACTGTTCGTGCACCGCAATGTCGCCAATCTCGCGCCACCGCAGGATGCCAATTACCTTTCGGTGCTGCAGTTTGCGGTGGATGTCATCAAGGTCAAGCACGTGCTGGTGGTCGGCCATTACGGCTGCGGCGGCATCCGGGCGGCTGTGGATGGCCAGCGCCGGGGCCTGGTCGATCACTGGCTGCATCCGATCCGCGAGGTCTGTCACGAGCACCGCCACGCCCTCGCCGAAATTCCCGATTTTTCCGCCCGTCTCGACCGGCTGTGCGAGCTGAACGTGATGCGCCAGGTCCGCAATGTCGCCTCCGACGTGTTCGTGCAGGACGCCTGGGCGCGCGGGCAGGAATTGACCGTTCACGGCTGGGTCTATTCACTGTCCAATGGCTTGGTCAATGACCTCAACGTCAGCGTGTCGGGCCCCGGGGAGGTGGACAGTGCCGGGATGCTGGCGCAGATGGGCGGGGGGTGAAGCCGTTCAGGCCAGCGGGAGCAACCGGCCAAGTCTTGTCCCAGCCGCGTTGACAGCCGCATAGCTTCCAAGCACACATCACACCGCCAAGGCTTAACCGATTCCCGAACGGAAATATATCGATGCTCCCACCCCCAGCCCTCATTCCGGCCTCGCCGGCCGATCCGGTCGCCACGGGAGTTTATGGCATCCCCGATGTGAACGCGATGCGCGAGGCTATTCTCTCCCGGCTGACCTATGCCGTTGGCAAGAACGCGATCGCCGCGACTGAGCGGGACTGGTTTGTGGCCACGGCACTGGCGGTGCGGGACCAGATCACCGGTCGCTGGATGAACTCGACGCACAAAATCTACACCGAAAAGCGCAAACGGGTCTATTACCTCTCGCTGGAGTTTCTGGTCGGGCGTTTCCTGTTTGATGCGATGATGAACATCGGTATCACCGAAACGGTTCGTGCCGCCCTTGCGGAACTCAATGTGGATTTGGCCGCCCTTCAGGGCGTGGAGCCGGACGCGGCGCTGGGCAATGGCGGACTTGGGCGCCTCGCCGCCTGTTTCATGGAGAGCGGCGCGACATTGGGGGTGCCGCTTTACGGCTATGGCATCCGCTATGACCACGGCCTGTTTCGCCAGCGCATCAAGGATGGCTGGCAGCTGGAATATCCGGAAGACTGGCTGTCATTTGGCAACCCGTGGGAATTCGAGCGGGCGGAGGTCAATTACACCATCGGCTTTGGCGGCGCTGTCGATGCCGTGGCGCGAACCTATGGCCCGCCGCGCATGCAATGGCAGCCCGCCGAAATGGTGCAGGCCGTGGCCTATGACACGCCGATTGCCGGCTGGCGCGGCCAGCATGTCAATTCGCTGCGGCTCTGGTCGGCCCGCGCCGCCGATCCCCTGCGGCTCGACCAGTTTAACCAGGGCGATTATCTCGGCGCGCTGAGTGCCGGGGTGCGGGCCGAATCGATCTCCAAAGTGCTCTACCCCAGCGAGGCTTCGCCCGCCGGGCAGGAATTGCGCCTGCGGCAGGAATATTTCTTCGTCTCCGCTTCCCTGCAGGATTTGGTGCGCCGCCACGTCAACAACGAGCGTGACATCCGCACCTTGCCGGACATGGTCGCGATCCAGATGAACGACACGCATCCGGCCATTGCCGTGATCGAACTGATGCGCGTGCTCGTGGACCTGCACGACGTGTTGTGGGACGAGGCGTGGGAAATCACCAAAGCTACCTTCAGCTATACCAACCACACCCTGCTGCCCGAGGCGCTGGAAAGCTGGCCGGTGCCGCTGATGGAGCGGCTGCTGCCGCGCCACATGCAAATCATCTATCTTCTCAACGAAAAGCATCTCGATAATCTGCGCGACACCCAAAAGGCCAGCGATGCCTTGCTCTCGTCCGTTTCGTTAATTGACGAACACAGCGGTCGCCGTGTCCGCATGGGCCATCTCGCTTTCATCGGCTCGCACAAGATCAACGGCGTCTCGGCCCTGCATACCGATTTGATGCGGGAAACGGTCTTTGCCGATCTCGACAAGGTTTATCCCGGCCGCATCGTCAACAAGACCAATGGCATCACCTTCCGCCGCTGGCTGTTTGAGTGCAATCCCGGCTTGACCGCCCTGCTGGTGGAAGCCCTCGGCCCCAAAGTGCTGGATGATGCCGCCGAACTGGAACGTCTCGTGCCCTTGGCCGATGATGCTGCCTTCCGCGAGAAATTTGCCGAGGCGCGCAAGGTGCCCAAGCAGGCGCTGGCCCGGCTGATCCAGGAGCGGCTCAACATCCGCGTCGATCCGTCGGCGATGTTCGATGTGCAGATCAAGCGCATTCATGAATACAAGCGGCAATTGCTCAATGTGCTGGAAACTATCGCGCTCTACAATGCCATCCGCGCCGCGCCCAACCGGGGCTGGACGCCGCGTGTCAAGATTTTTGCAGGCAAGGCGGCGGCGAGCTACCATACCGCCAAGCTGATCATCAAGCTGACCAATGATGTGGCGCGCATCGTCAATAATGACCCCAGCGTGCATGGTCTGCTGAAAGTCGTTTTCCTGCCCAATTACAACGTGTCCCTCGCCGAGGCAATCATCCCGGCAGCGGACCTGTCCGAGCAGATTTCGACGGCCGGCATGGAGGCGTCGGGCACCGGCAATATGAAGATGATGCTGAACGGCGCTTTGACCATCGGCACGATGGACGGGGCCAATGTCGAAATGTTCCAGCATGTGGGCGCGGACAATATCTTCATCTTCGGCATGAGCACAGCGGAAGTGGCGGCGCGGCGGGCGGTGACGATTGATTCAAGCGATTTCATCGAAAATTCGCCGATCTTGCGCGAGGTGCTGGATTCAGTCGCCAGTGGCGTGTTCTCGCCCGATGACCGTGACCGCTACAAAGGCCTCGTCGATATCATTACCTACCACGACCATTTCATGGTCTCCGCCGATTTTGACAGCTATTTCGCCAAACAGCGTGAAGCGGATGCCAAGTGGAACGACAAAACCGCCTGGTGGAAATCCGCCGTGCTCAACACCGCCCATGTTGGCTGGTTCTCATCCGACCGGACGATTGCCGAATATTCGCGGGAGATCTGGGGGGTGCCGGTGCCGGGGCGGGGGTAGGTGCAAGGGCAACGGTTGATTTGGTGCCGACTGCAATGGTCAGCAAGCTGCTTCTTGAAATTGACCCTTATGCGATGGCCGACACGCTCAAGATGCAGCCTGCTCACCGGTAGGCCGCCGCCGCCGTCTCCCAAACGCTCTAGCATTCTCAAACCGGCCAAGGTAGGCTGACAATGTCGGGTCTGCGCGTCGGCTGCAAATGCGCACTAACATCCGGACAGTGCCGGTTCCGGAAAGAACCGAAAACAAAGGTTTGGGAGAAACATGGCGGACCGCAGCTGGCAGATGGCCGATGCCGATGTTCACAGCATCCTGGCCGCACGCCATGGCGATCCCTTCCAGGTTCTTGGTCCGCACGAGACGCCGCAGGGCTTGGCCATAAGGGCATTCGTGCCGCACGCTTCCGGCGTTGAGGTGATGGACGGCGAGGGCAAGGCCATAGCCACCCTCGCCCTGCGCGACGGGGCCGGGCTTTTTGAGGGGCTGGTGCCGCGCCGCAGGAAGCGTTTTCCCTACCGCCTGCGCGCCAGTAATGCGGCGGCCTCGTGGGAGCTGGATGATCCCTACAGCTTTGGCCCGGTGCTTGGGCCGATGGACGATTATCTGGTGGTCGAGGGCACTCACCGCCAGCTCTACAACCGCCTCGGCGCGCATCTCATGACGCATGAGGGCGTCAGTGGCACGCATTTCGCACTTTGGGCACCCCATGCCCGGCGGGTATCGGTGGTGGGCGATTTCAACCAATGGGATGGCCGCCGCCACCAGATGCGCAAGCGGGTCGATTCCGGCCTGTGGGAGATTTTTGCCCCCGGCGTTGCGGAAGGGACGATCTACAAGTTCGAGATCATTGCCCGCGATGGCAAACTGCTGCCGCTCAAGGCCGACCCGTTCGGCTTTGGCGCGCAATTGCGCCCCTCTACAGCTTCTGTTGTCACCGATACCGACCATTTCGAATGGCACGATGCCGACTGGCTGGGCCGCCGCGCCAGCCAGGATGCGCGGCGCACGCCGGTTTCGGTCTATGAAGTGCATCTGGGCTCGTGGCGGCGCGGGCCGGAAGGGCGCTTCCTGACCTGGGACGAACTGGCCGACCAGCTGGTGCCCTATGCCATCGGCCTCGGCTTTACCCATCTGGAACTGATGCCGGTGTCCGAGCATCCGCTGGATGATTCCTGGGGCTACCAGCCCGTCGGGCTGTTTGCGCCCACCAGGCGACATGGCGACCCCGCCGGTTTCGCCCGGCTGGTGGACCGGGCACACCGCGACGGGCTGGGCATAATCCTGGACTGGGTGCCCGCGCATTTCCCCGTCGATGTCCACGGCCTCGACCATTTTGACGGCGAGGCTTTGTATGAGGATGCCGATCCCAAGCGCGGCTTCCATCCCGACTGGAACACGGCAATCTATGATTTCGGCCGGGCGGAAGTCGCCAATATTCTGGCCGCCAACGCCCTGTTCTGGCTGGAGCGCTACCATGTCGACGGCCTGCGGGTCGATGCGGTGGCCTCGATGCTCTATCTCGATTATTCGCGCAAGGACGGTCAATGGTCGCCCAACAAGGAGGGCGGCAACACCAATCTGGAGGCTGTCGCCTTCCTGCGCCGGGTCAATGAGCTGGTCTATGCCAGCAGCCCCGGCGCGCAGATGATAGCAGAGGAATCGACCGCCTGGCCCGGCGTGTCGCAGCCGGTCTATGCCGGGGGCCTTGGCTTTGGTTTCAAGTGGAACATGGGCTGGATGAATGACACCCTGTCCTACATGGCCGAAGACCCGGTGCACCGGCGCTGGCATCATAACCGCATGAGTTTTGGGCTGATGTATGCGTTTTCCGAAAACTTTGTGCTGCCGATTTCGCATGACGAAGTGGTGCACGGCAAGGGATCGATGATTGGCAAGATGCCCGGCGACACCTGGCAGAAATTCGCCAACTTGCGCGCCTTCTATGCCTTCATGTGGGGCCATCCGGGCAAGAAGCTGTTGTTTATGGGCCAGGAATTCAGCCAGTTTGCCGAATGGAATTTCCGCCAGTCGCTTGACTGGCATTTGCTCGACCAGCGCAACCCCGGCCATGCCCTGCACACGGGGATGCAGGCCCTGCTGCGCGATCTCAACCAGCTCTACCGCAACCATCCGGCGCTTCATGCCAGGGATTGCGAGGGCGAGGGCTTTGACTGGATCAGCGCCGACGATGCGGACCAGTCGGTGTTCGCGTGGCTGCGCTATGCCGGGGAGGCACCGCCCGTCGCGGTGATCTCCAACATGACGCCAGTGCCGCGCCATCCCTGGCGTGTCGGACTGCCGCGCACCGGGCGCTGGCGCGAAATATTCAATTCCGATGCGTCCGTCTACGGCGGCTCCGGCGCGGGCAATCTGGGGGCCGTGGTGGCGGACAAACATTCCAGCCATGGGAAACCTGCGAGTGCAGAAATTTTTCTGCCTCCCCTTGCGACAATCTTTTTAATGCACGAAGCTGACTGATGGTTTTCGCCGCAACGGACACAGAATCCGGGTTTTGACGAGGGGGAGAGTGGCCTATGGGCAAAGCGACCACAACAGGCACGGGTGCCAATGAAAAAATGAGCGCGCCGCTCGCCCGTCACGCCATGGCCTATGTGCTGGCGGGCGGGCGCGGATCGCGCCTGATGGAATTGACCGACCGGCGCGCCAAGCCCGCCGTCTATTTTGGCGGAAAATCCCGGATCATCGATTTTGCCCTGTCCAATGCGCTGAATTCTGGCGTGCGCCGCATCGGCGTGGCCACGCAATACAAGGCCCACAGCCTCATCCGGCATTTGCAGCGCGGCTGGAACTTCTTCCGCCCCGAACGCAACGAGACGTTTGACATCCTGCCCGCCTCGCAGCGGGTTTCAGAACATTCCTGGTATCTGGGCACCGCCGATGCGGTCTTTCAAAACATTGATATCATTGAGGATCATGTTCCATAATACATGTTTATCCTGG
>JAYVYA010000349.1:0-8898 GCA_043784745.1 Hyphomicrobiales bacterium | reverse complement strand
GCCGACGACCCACTTGGACCTCACCTCCGTCGAGGCCCTGGTGGAAGCGCTCAAGAAGTTCGACGGCACCATCTGCGCGCCTCCCATTCGAGCCGGTGGCCTGCGATGTTTTCATCACGGAGGCGACATTTGGCCTGCCGGTATTTCGCTTTGACGATTCCAGCATCGAGATTGCCAAACTCGTTCGCTCGGCCGGACTGTTTCCGGATCGTGCCCATCTGGTGGGTGCTTATGCGCTGGGCAAAGCCCAGCGTGTCATCGCCCACCTGCGGGCCGCAGGGTATGACAGGCCGGTCTACATCCATGGTGCCATGCAGAAGCTGTGCGAGTTCTATGCCGGCGAGGGCATTGATCTTGGCGATATCCGGCTGGTGTCGGCAGCGCAGCGCGAAAAGCTTGCCGGCGAAATTATCCTGTGTCCCCCCGGCTCCCTGAAAGACCTGTGGTCGCGCCGCTTTGCCGATCCGGTCACCAGCTTTGCCTCGGGCTGGATGCGCACCAAAGCCCGCGCCCGCCAGCGCGGCGTCGAACTCCCGCTGGTTATCTCCGACCATGCCGACTGGAATGGACTTTGCCGGACGATTCAGGAAACCGGCGCTTCGGAAGTCTGGGTCACGCACGGACAGGAGGACGGGCTGGTGCACTGGTGCACCAGCCAGGGCATCAAGGCAAAGCCGCTTAACCTGATCGGCTACAGCGATGAAGGCGCGGCGGGGGGCGCAGATGCTCCCGACGATGCGCAGGTGCTGCCATGAACCGCTTCGCCGCCCTGATCGATGCGCTGTCGTTCGAGCCTGGCCGCAACGCCAAGCTGGCGTTGCTGACGGATTATTTCGCCGCCACGCCCGACCCGGAGCGGGGCTACGCGCTGGCCGCCCTCACCGGGGCTTTGGTATTCCCCAATGCCAAGCCCGCGCTGATTCGCGGGCTGGTGCGGGAGCGGGTAGATCCCGTGCTGTTCGCCCTGTCCTACGATTATGTCGGCGACCTCTCCGAAACTGTTGCCTTGCTGTGGGGCGATGGCGGGCGCGACTCCGCCCAGCCGCCCTTGCTGCTGAGTGAAGTGGTCGCCACCCTGTCTGCGGGCGGCAAGCTCAATCTGGCAGCGCGGCTGGCACTCTGGCTCAACCAGCTGGATGAGACCGGGCGCTGGGCCCTGCTGAAACTGATCACGGGCAGCAACCGCATCGGTGTTTCCGCCCGCCTCGCCAAAACGGCTGTGGCCAATCTCGGCAGTCTGAAGGCGGACGAAATCGAGCATGTCTGGCATGGCCTCGCCCCGCCCTATCAGGGTTTATTCGCCTGGGCCGAGGGAAAGGGGCCAAGGCCGCACTCGCTCGACCCCGCACCGTTCCGGCCCGTGATGCTGGCCCATCCGCTGGAAGCGGGCGATCTGGTTTCGCTTGATCCGTCGGAATTTGCCGCCGAATGGAAGTGGGATGGCATCCGCGTACAACTGGTCGGCGGGAGGGATGCGCAGGGGCAGCAGATGACGCGCCTCTACAGCCGCACTGGCGAGGATATTTCGGCGGCGTTTCCCGACCTGACCGCCAACAGCTTCCTTGACGGCGCGCTGGATGGCGAATTGCTGGTGCGGCGCGAGGGCCTGATCCAGTCGTTCAACATGCTCCAGCAAAGGCTCAACCGCAAAACCGTCAACGCCAGGCTGCTGGACGACTATCCAGCGCATATTCGTGCCTATGACCTGTTGCACGACGGGCAGGCGGATATCCGCCCCCTCCCGTTCTGGCAGCGCCGGGAACATCTGGTGCGCCTGCTGGCCGGATATGAGGGGATGCGGATCGACATTTCCCCGCTGGTGCCCTTCACGTCGTTTGAGGAATTGATGCAATTGCGCGCCTCACCCGAGGCAGCCGATGCCCCGGCGATCGAGGGCTGCATGCTCAAGCGGCTCGACAGCCCCTATGTGCCCGGACGTCCGCGCGGGCTGTGGTTCAAGTGGAAACGCGACCCGATGGTGGCCGATTGCGTGCTGATGTATGCCCAGCGCGGCCACGGCAAACGCTCGTCGTTCTATTCGGATTTCACCTTCGGAGCATGGCGCAAGGGCGGCAATGGCGAGGACGAGCTGGTGCCCGTCGGCAAGGCCTATTTTGGCTTTACCGACGAGGAACTGGTGGAGCTGGACCGTTTCGTGCGCCGCTCGGAAGGCCAGCGCTTTGGCCCTGTGCGCGAGGTCCGGCTCGCCCGCAGTGCGGAAGGGCGGCCCGGCGGCCTGGTGCTGGAAATCGCGTTTGAAGGCCTGCAACGCTCCACCCGCCATAAATCGGGCATCGCGATGCGGTTTCCGCGCATTTCCCGCATCCGCTGGGACAAGCCAGCCGATGAGGCCGACCGGCTGGAGACGCTGGAGGCGCTGTTGACGGCGCCGTCCGGCCCGGAATGAGACCACCCGCTACTTCTGCATCCCGCCCAAAATCCCGCGCAGCACCGCCCGCGCGATCTGGGTGCCGACGGAACGGGCCATGGATTGCAGGGTGGAGCGCAGGATCATCTCGCCGGTTCCCAGCCTGCCATGGCCAGTCCCCGCGTGCAGCAGACCGCCGATCATGCCGCCGATAGTGCCCAGCATCCCCCCCGCCGCTGGAGCAGCAACCGGCCCTTCCGCCCGCTTCTTCAAAATCTCGAAGGCCGATTCCCGGTCAATCGCTGTCTCGTATTTGCCCGCCAGCGGGCTGGCCGCAATCACCGCCTTGCGCTCGGCGGGAGTGATCGGCCCCACGCGCGAGGCGGGCGGGGCAATGAGGGTGCGGGCGACCATTTCCGGCGTGCCCTTGCCTTCCAGCATCGACACCAGCGCCTCGCCCACCCCCAGTTGCATGATGGTGCTGGCCGTATCAAATGCCGGATTCTGCCGGAAGGTGTCGGCGGCGGCTTTTACCGCCCGCTGGTCCAGCGGCGTAAAGGCGCGCAGGGCGTGCTGGATGCGGTTGCCAAGCTGGCCCAGCACCACCATCGGCACGTCCATCGGGTTCTGCGTGATGAAATAGACGCCAACGCCCTTGGAGCGGATCAGCCGCACCACCTGTTCAATCGCCGTCATCAGGCTGGCGGGTGCCGCATCAAACAGCAGATGCGCCTCGTCAAAAAAGAACACCAGTTTTGGCTGCGGCATGTCACCCACCTCGGGCAATTGCTCAAACAGCGAGGACAGGAACCAGAGCAGGAAGGTGGCATAGAGGCGCGGCGAGCGCATCAGCTTGTCTGCCGCCAGCACATTGACAATGCCCTGGCCAAAATGGTCGCAACGCAGGAAATCCTGCAAGTCCAGTGCCGGTTCGCCAAAGAAATTGGCCGCGCCCTGATTTTCCAGCACCAGCAATTGCCGCTGGATCGTGCCAATGGTGGCGGGCGCGACATTGCCATATTGCGTCGTGAGGGTGGAGGCATTATCAGCCAAATATTTAAGAAGTGACCGCAAGTCCTTGAGATCAAGCAGCAAAAGTCCCTGCTCGTCGGCAATCTTGAAGGCGATATTGAGCACGCCCTCCTGCGTGTCATTCAGTTCTAGCAGCCGGGCCAGCAGCAACGGCCCCATTTCGGAAATGGTGGCGCGGATCGGGTGGCCCTGCTCGCCAAACATGTCCCAGAACACCACCGGGAAATTGTCGGGGGTGTAGGTCAGGCCAATATCCTGCGCGCGTTTCACCAGCGCGGCACGGCCATCGCCCGGCATGGCAATGCCCGCCAGATCGCCTTTGACGTCGGCGGCAAACACCGAAACGCCCGCCTTCGAAAAGGCTTCCGCCAGCACTTGCAGCGACACGGTTTTGCCCGTGCCGGTGGCCCCGGTTATCAACCCGTGGCGGTTGCCATAGACCAGCGACAGATATTCATATTTGCCGCTCCATCCCACCAGCAGCTGGCCGGGCAGGATGGGGGAGGCGGGGGGCGGGGCGGCGGGCATGGGATTCCATTCGGGCTGGGGCGGAATTGTGTCACCTATAGCTGCTCTGGCGGGTGCCGCCAATCGTTCCCGCACAACGGATTTTTCTGCGTGATTTGCGTTTGGGGGGGAACGGGTTTTGGCACGGCAGAGGAACTGGGTCAGGCGATAAGGCCAAAATACAAAGTTTGATTGGCTATATTGCTCTGTTTGCGTTGACTTAAACCTGCGTTCGGAGGGTTTTCTGGCATTACCGCGCCGCTTTGGCGTTAAATTTTCCCTGTGGCTCAATTTTTTCCAAAGGTGCAACAGCCCCCTGCAATACGACCCTTCCCCGGCAATATCAGCCCTTGCTTTCCCCTTGCCCGCCAGCCAAACATGCGGCGACCGCCCATCCAACCTGCGAGGCTTCCATGGAAGAATTGATTGCACGTATCAGCGCCGCCACCGGCGTCAATGCCGATGTCACCACCAAATCAATCGGCATCATCCTCAATTTTTTGCGGCAGGAAGGCCCGCCCGATGCCGTTGGCCATGTCATGTCCGCCCTGCCCGGCGCGGCTGAAGCCGCCGATGCGGCGCAGAGTGCCCATGAAGATGCGGGCTTGGGTGATGGCGGCGGCGGCTTGATGGCTCTGGCCGGGCACCTGTCAGAAGCCGGGCTGGGCATGGGCGACATGCAGGCCGTCGGCAAGGAATTGTTTGCCGCCGTGCATGAAAAGGCTGGACCGGACGCGGTGGGGGCTATTGCCGGGGCTATTCCCGGCCTGCACCAGTTCATTTAACCGCACCTTCCAAAATGGCGCTGGCACAGGCTTGGCAGGCTGTGCCACAAGCGGCGGAACCATCATCGCACCCGGATTTGCCATGCACGAGGCCTCCACCGCTCCACTGGCTGCCATTTTTCCCGCCAGCACCGATGCCGACTGGCGCAAGCTGGTCGATAACGTGCTAAAGGGCGCGCCATTTGAGAATCTGGTTGGCCATTCCGCCGATGGTTTGCTGATCCAGCCGCTGTACCCGCGCGCCAAAGGCGATGTCCCGCGTGCGTTAAAGGCGCAGGCGGGTGATTGGGCCGTGATGCAGCGGATCGACCATCCCGATGCCGCCACCGCCCATAGCCTCGCCATCGCCGATCTGGAAGGCGGCGCGGATGCGCTGGCGCTGGTGTTTTCCGGCGCAAAGGGCGCGTATGGATTTGGCATTGAAGCCAGCAGCGTCGATCAACTCGATGAAATTCTTGCGGGTGTCGAGCTTGACCTGATCTCGGTGCGGCTGGATTCGCCGGGGTCCGGCGTCGCACAGGCGCGCCTGCTCGCCGGGCTGGCTGAAAAGCGGCGGCTGGTGGCGAGCGGGCTTAAATTCGATTTTGGCTGTGATCCCGTCGGCGCAGCCCTGCGCAGCGGCACTTTTGACGGCGCGGCGGCGATATTTGGCGATGATGTCGCCGCTCTGGCGCTCGAACTCCAAAAAAAGCACTTTTCCAACAATGTCCTGATGGCCGATGGCCGCCCCGTCCATGCGGGCGGCGGCAGCGAGGCGCAGGAACTGGCGCATGTGCTGGCCTCCGGGGTGTTTTACCTCCGGCTGCTTGAGCGCCATGGCTTTTCGCTGGAGGAGGCCCGTGGCCAGATCAGCTTTATGCTCGCCGCCGATGCTGACGAGTTTTTGGGTATAGCCAAATTCCGCGCCCTGCGCCTGCTCTGGTCGCGGGTCGAGCAAGCCTGCGGCCTTGCGCCAAAACCTGTCCGCCTGCACGCCGAAACGGCGTGGCGAATGCAGACGCAGCGTGATCCCTATGTGAATGTGCTGCGCACCAGCATGGCGGTTTTTGCCGCCGGCATCGGCGGTGCCGATACGGTCACCGCCCTGCCCTTCACCTGCGCGCTCGGCCTGCCCGATCCCTTCGCCCGCCGAATCGCCCGCAACAGCCAATTGGTCTTGCTGGAAGAATCGCATCTGGCCGCAGTGGCTGATCCGGCTGCGGGCGCGGGCGGGTTTGAGGCGCTGACGCAGGGATTGTGTGCGGCGGCCTGGGGGCTGTTTCGGGAAATCGAGAAGGCGGGAGGCATTGTCGCCGCCCTGCAATCCGGCAATCCGCAAGGCGAAATTGCCAAAACCGCCGCCGCCCGCGCCAAAACCATCGCCACCCGCCGCGCTCCGCTCACCGGCACCAGCCAATTCCCCAATCTGGCGGAAGCCCCGGTGGCGGTGCTGCTGCCCGCCCCTGCCGCCAAAGCCTGGCCCCCGGGCGAGTTCCCGGCGCTGCGCCCGTGCCGCGATGCTGAACCGTTTGAGGCCCTGCGCGACAGGGCGGATGCTTTCGAGGCGGCGCATGGCGCAAAACCCAAAATCTTCCTCGCCAACCTTGGCTCTTTCGACTCGTGGTCTGCCCGCGCCGGATTTGCCGCCAATGCCTTTGCGGCGGGCGGGATCGAGGCCGTGGCCAATTCCGGTTGCGCGCGCGCTGACGATACGACGGACATCGCCGCACTTGCCCAGGCCGCGAAAGCCTCCGGCGCAGAACTGGTGTGCTTGTGCGGCAGCGATGCCGGCTATGCGGCGGAAGCGGGCGCTGCCTTTGCCGCCCTCTCCGGTCATTTTCACGCCATGTTCGTTGCAGGCAAGCCGCTGGCATCCCAACCGGCCGGGGTGCATTATGTCCACGCCGGTTGCGACCTCATCGCCGCCCTGCAATCGGCCCATGCGAGCTTGAAGGGATGAAGCCGTGAACAGCCCAGGCCGCCTTCCCGATTTCAGCACAATCGCATGGTCATCCCCCCCGGTGCCGCGCCCCGCCGCCCCCGCCATCCCCGACTGGCTGACGCCAGAAGGGATCCCCGTCAAGCCGCTCTACACCGCCGCTGACCTCGCGGGCCTGACGTTTGCCGACGGCCATCCCGGCATGGCCCCCTACGTGCGCGGCCCCTACCCGACGATGTATGTCAACCAGCCCTGGACCATCCGGCAATATGCCGGGTTTTCCACGGCTGAGGATTCCAACGCCTTCTACCGCCGCAACCTCGCGGCGGGCCAGAAGGGCCTGTCGGTTGCCTTCGATCTGGCGACGCATCGCGGCTATGATTCCGACCATCCGCGCGTGGCGGGCGATGTCGGCATGGCCGGGGTGGCGATTGATTCGATCTATGACATGCGCACCCTGTTTTCCGGCATCCCGCTCGACCAGATGAGCGTATCAATGACGATGAACGGTGCGGTTTTGCCGGTTCTGGCGCTGTTTATCGTCGCGGCGGAAGAACAGGGCGTGCCTGCGGCCAAACTGTCGGGCACCATCCAGAACGACATTTTAAAAGAATTCATGGTGCGCAACACGTATATCTACCCGCCCGCGCCATCCATGCGGATCATCTCCGACATCTTTAAATTCACCTCGCAACACATGCCAAAATTCAACTCAATCTCGATTTCCGGCTATCACATGCAGGAGGCCGGAGCGACGCAGGATCTGGAGCTGGCCTATACGCTGGCCGACGGCGTCGAATATATCCGCGCCGGACTGGCGGCGGGGCTGGACATTGACCTTTTTGCCCCGCGCTTGTCGTTCTTCTGGGCGATTGGCATGAATTTTTTCATGGAGATTGCCAAGCTGCGCGCGGCGCGCCTGCTCTGGGCGCGGCTGGTCAAGCAATTTGAACCAAAATCCGAAAAGTCGCTGCCCTTGCGCACCCACAGCCAGACCTCCGGCTGGTCGCTTACCGCGCAGGATGTGTTCAACAACATCACCCGCACCCAGATCGAGGCGATGGCGGCGACGCAGGGCCACACCCAATCGCTCCATACCAATGCGCTGGATGAGGCTTTGGCCTTGCCCACCGACTTTTCGGCCCGGATAGCCCGCAACACCCAGCTTTTCCTGCAACAGGAAAGTGGCACCTGCCGCATTATCGACCCTTGGGGCGGCTCGTATTATGTCGAAAAGCTGACGGCGGACCTCGCGGAAAAAGCCTGGGGCCATATTGAAGAAATCGAGCGCATGGGCGGCATGGCCAGAGCGATTGACGCGGGCTTGCCCAAATTGCGGATCGAGGAAGCTGCAGCCAAAACTCAGGCGCGGATTGATTCCGGCCATCAGGCCGTCATCGGCGTCAACCGTTTTCGCCCGGAATCGGAGCCGGTGCTGGAGGTGCGCAGTGTCGAGAACGCCAGCGTGCGGGCGCAGCAGATCGCAAAGCTGGTACGGTTGCGGGCGGAGCGCGATCCGGCGGCAGTCGAAAATGCGCTCAACGCCTTGACGGAAGCCGCGCGCGGCACCGGCAATCTTCTGGCGCTGGCGATTGAGGCGGCGCGCGCCATGGCAACCGTTGGCGAAATTTCACTGGCACTCGAAAAGGTCTTTGGCCGCCATGTCGGAGCCATCCAGTCCATCAAGGGCGTCTACCGCCGTGAGGCCGGGGAAACCAGCGAGCCGGTCTACCGGGTTCTGGGCCTGGTGCAGGCCTTTCGCGACAACGAGGGCCGCCTGCCCAAAATCCTCGTCGCCAAAATCGGCCAGGACGGGCATGACCGGGGCCAAAAGGTGATTGCCTCGGCTTTTGGCGATCTCGGTTTTGATGTCGAGATCGGCCCGCTGTTTGCCACGCCGGAGGAAGCGGCAGCGCAAGCCATTGCCCAGAACGTCCATGTCGTCGGCATGTCCTCGCTCGCCGCCGGCCATTTGACCATGGTGCCAGCCTTGCAGGAAGCGCTGAGAGCGCAGGGCCGGCAGGACATTATGATCGTCGTTGGCGGTGTTATTCCTCGCCAAGATTTTGAGGCCGTCCGCGCTGCCGGTGCCAGCGCCATTTTCCCGCCGGGCACCGTGGTGACGGACGCGGCGCAGGTGGTGCTGGAAGCGCTGAATGCCCGGCTGGGCTACCAGCAGCGGCCGGCGGGCTAACTGAAAATCCACACCGCTATACGAGCCTTGCGCTCCCTTCAGCCAGGTTTGCCCGCAGGAAGGCCGCCAGCTTTGCTGCGCCTTGTGCCAAAGG
>JAYVYA010000348.1:0-4286 GCA_043784745.1 Hyphomicrobiales bacterium | reverse complement strand
CCCTTGCAGTGCGCCCTTGCGCGGCGGGCAATATTGCCGGACTTGCCACCATTGGAGCTGCGGAAAGAGGCGCACTGGAAGTGCGCGGTCCCGGAACGGTGCCAGGGCTGGAATGCCCGCGACCCCGCCTCAGCGCCCAATCATCACGTAAACGCTGATGGCAAGCATGAACAAAGCCATGCCCGCACCGAAATAACACAGGATTGCATTGGTCTTCCCTTCGTCGAGCAAACGAAGATCAATCGTGGCACGCTTGGGTTTCTGCGGATCATAAAACACTGTTGCGGTGGCACCTGCCGGGTATCTCGCCTGCATTTCGCCAAAAAGGCTTTCCTGATAGATTTTGGTGTTGCGGGAATATTTTTTTCCGCCAATTGCATAGTCGCAAACGATATACAAATAGGTCTGTGCGCCGCTGCCTTCGGTACTGGGGGTGGTGACATATTGTGTCTTGGAGATTACGCCAGATGTGGTCGGCCAGTGAGCCGCGCGTTCTGCAATCTGGCTGGCCCTTATTGCCAGCCACCGCCCCAGCACAAGCAATCCCCCGGCGGTGGCTATTAAAATGGCATCCAGCACCAGCAAGCGAATCATCCCCGCGTCCATGGCGTATGTGCTCCAGCATTCTTTGGTGTGATGCGGACTTGCTGCGCAGAGCATAGCAGGTTTTTGAGTTGGGGCGGAGAAAAACGACGGGGATACGCAAGGCTGCCTGACCTGGAATGAGGACGCTTGATCCACACAACCCCTTACGCCGCCCGCACCAGCTCTGCCTCAATCGCTTCCATATCAATCACATAGCCCGGCGGTGCCACAGCGGCGAGGCGGGTGCGCTCGCGCAAGGCCTGCGTCGCCTCGCGGGCCTCCTCCCTCGCCGCTTCCCCCTCAAACCGGCGCAGCAGGGCCATCACCTTGTCCAGTTCATGGCCCTTGATGGCGGCGCAGGAGGTGAGGACGCGCTCGATCATGGCGCGGGAAAGCCGGGCGGCGGTGCCGGCATCGGGCGGGGTGCCGACTTCGCGCATGGCGGCCAGGGCGGCACGGAAGGCGGGGAGCAGGGCGGGCGGCAGGCCGGCGCGGGCGTAGAGGGCGGCAAAGCTGGCGCTTTTCCAGTCCCTGACATAGCCTGCCGCGCGCGGAACCGGCACGCCTGAGAGTTCGCTGAGCGAGGCTTCAAACAGGCTGGTATTGCCCGACAGCAAGGCGCGGAGAACCAGTCCAGCCGTCAGCTGGCCGGACTGGCGCAAATGTCGGGCGAGCTGGCGCGGGCCTTGATCATCCGTGGTGGCGGCAATGATGATTTGCGCTTTCTCGCGCGCCTCGCGGGTGATGCGGGCGGCACGCCCGGCGGACATCCAGTCGCAGCCGGTGACAAAAGCCGAGAGCGCATCTGCGGTGGCCGAAACCAGTGCGCTGCGCAGGCTGGCGGGCAGGTGCGGGCGGGCAAGCAGCGCCTCGCGGGTTTCCCCGTCCTGGCCAAAGCGCTCCAGAATACGGCGCAGCGCGGGTTCGCTGATATCGGCGGCCAGATTGACCAATAGCGCGATCAGGGCCTCGCGACCTGCGGTTTCGGCCAGCGCGGCGCAGACCGGGGCGGAAAGGTTGGGGCGCAGCGCAATCGCTGCCTGGGCAAACATGTCGCCAATGGCGGCGCAATCCATCAGATCGGCATCGCCAAGCAGGGGCGAGCGGGCCAGGACAGGGGCGGCAATGTCGGACTGGTCACCGGCCAGCGCGACGATAATATGGCGCGGAGCCTGGCGGGCGCTGGCAAAGCTCTCGGCCAAAGCCCGGCGCACGAGCGGGGAGGGATCATCCAGCTGCGCGGTCAGGGCGATTTCGGCAGCGCGGCGGTCGTGCTCGCCAAGGCAGGAATAGAGGTAGGCGCGGGCGAGCGCGCTGACGCCATCGGCGCGCTGGCTGGCGGAAGCGGTTTGCGCCCATTCAAGAAATCGCTCTACGATCATTAACCTGCGGCCCCAAACCTCACGCACGGAAAATCGCCGTGAAACCATCGCCATAGTCCCGATTTATGGTAAAGAGCTGATTAAGGCGCGCCCGATTGCCGCGTCCCAAACCGGAATTATTGTGATGCTGGCCACACATCCACGCGGCGGACTGTATTTTGAGGATTTTGCGGAGGGGCATGTTTTCGTCCACCGCCTGACCCGGACGGTGACGCAAATGGACAACATGCTGTTCTCCAACATGACGCTGAACCCGCAACCCCTGCATATTGACGCGCATTTTTGCGCCAATGAGACCGAATGGGGCAAGCCGCTGATGAACTCGCTGTTCACGCTGGGCCTGATGATTGGCATATCGGTGAACGACACGACCCTGGGCACAACCATTGCCAATCTGGGGATGAACGAGGTGACATTTCCCGCGCCCTTGTTTGAAGGGGACAGCGTGCATTGCACGACGGAGGTCGTCAGCAAACGCCGCTCCAGATCGCGGCCCGATGCCGGTATCGTTGAATTCCAGCACAAGGCCTTCAACCAGCAGGATGTGCTGGTGGCGCAATGCTGTCGCCAGGCCTTCATGAAATGCCGCCCGGCGGAATGAGGAGTTCTGGTTGATGCGCTCGCTCTTGTTCGTGCCCGCCGATTCCGCTCGCAAGCTGGCCCGCGCGCCCGAAAGCGGCGCGGATGTGCTGCTGGTGGACCTGGAAGATTCCGTCGCCGCCTCCGCCAAAGGTTTGGCCCGCGCCGGAGCGCTGGCGTTTTTGCAGGGGCGGGCGACGGGTCCGCTGGTCTATGTGCGGATCAACGGGCTGGAAACCGGACTGGCCGATGCGGACCTCGCCGCCGTGATGGCTGGCAAACCCAATGGCATCCTGCTGCCCAAAAGCGCTGGCGGGCGCGATGTGCAGCACCTCTCGGCCAAGCTGGCGGTGCATGAGGCGGAGAACGGGATGAAGGCCGGTGCGACGCGCATCCTCGCCATTGCGACGGAAACAGCGGCCTCCCTGTTCCAGCTCGGCACCTATGCGGGTGCCTCCGGGCGGCTGGCGGGGCTGGCCTGGGGTGCGGAAGACCTTTCGGCCGACCTTGGCGCGGAAACCAGCCGGGATGGGGAAGGCGCGCTGACCGGTCCCTATGCTCTGGCGCGGACGCTGACGTTGCTGGGGGCGGCCTCGGCTGGCGTGGCGGCGATTGATACGGTGTTCGTCGATTTTCGCGATGAAGCCGGATTGCGCCGGGAATGCGAGGCGGCGCGGCGCGACGGGTTTTCTGGCAAGATGGCGGTGCATCCGGGGCAGGTGGCGGTGATCAATGCGGCCTTCACCCCCTCGGCGGAGGCTTTGGCACGGGCCGGGGCCGTGGTAGCCGCCTTTGCCGCCGCGCCGGGGGCCGGGGTGGTGGCGCTAGGCGGCATGATGCTGGATTTGCCGCATTTGAAGCGGGCGGAACGGGTGCTGGGGCGGGCGAACGGCAAAGCATCCGTGGAAAGCTGACTTGAAGCAGGATGGGTTCAGGGATGTTTTCGTTCCGGGCCTGCGGGGCAAAGGTTGCTTTCAGGCCCCTTGCAGTCCGGCCCATCGCCCAGCACGAGGCATTTTCGCTGCCGCTGCGAATGAGCGTGGCAAAGTCGGTCTCCTCACCCCCCGCCCAGCGCCTCCAGCACCGCCCCCGGATTCCTCCCGATAACCACCAGATAAGCCCGCGCCGCTGCATCCGGTTCTTTGCGGCTTTGTTCCCTCTTTCAAGCGCCTACCCCCTCCGCAAATCCGGTGCCAGCGCCTCCGCCACCAGTGCCGCCAGCGCCTCCTCCAGCCCCATCGCCACCATCGCCTGCGACCCCAGCCGCCGGATGGAGACGCTGGCACCCTCGGCTTCCTTCTTGCCCACCACCAGCATCACCGGCACTTTGGCCAGCGAGTGTTCGCGGACCTTGTAGCCGATTTTTTCGTTGCGGATGTCGGGTTCGGCGCGCAAACCGGCCTTGCGCAGGAGCGCCATGACTTCATAGGCATAATCGTCCGCCTCCTGCGTAATGGTGGCGACGACGATTTGCAGGGGGGCGAGCCAGAGCGGGAAGTGGCCAGCGTAGTGCTCGATCAGGATGCCGGTAAATCGCTCCAGCGAGCCGCAAATGGCGCGGTGGACCATGACGGGCGGGGTTTTCTCGCTATTGGACGCGATGTAGAAGGCGCCAAAACGTTCGGGCAGGTTAAAATCCACCTGCGTGGTGCCGCATTGCCAGTCGCGGCCGATGGCGTCGCGCAGCACATATTCGAATTTTGGGCCGTAGAACGCGCCTTCACCGGGGTTCATCGCGGT
>JAYVYA010000347.1:0-7297 GCA_043784745.1 Hyphomicrobiales bacterium | reverse complement strand
TGCCATCTGGAAGCGCGACTTTTCCGGCTCCTCCGGCCTGTTTTCGGTGGTGCTGAAGCCCGCCAGCGACAAGGCGGTTGCAGCCATGCTGGACGGGCTGGAATTGTTCGGCATGGGCTATTCCTGGGGCGGCTTTGAAAGCCTCGTTATCCCCTTCGACTGCTCGGCCTACCGCACCGCAACGGCGTGGAACCCTGGCGGGCCGACGCTGCGGTTCCAGATCGGACTGGAAGATGTCAGCGATTTGCAGGCGGACCTTGACCGGGGATTTGCCCGGCTGAACGCCGCCTCCTGACCGGCCTGGGCCTGCACTCTAAAATTCAATGGCAGGAACATTTTGCCCCTGCCCCGCCAAACATCACTGCGCGGTTGTCGGCGGCGGTGCGGGAGGTGAAATCACCGAACGAGCAGACATCCTTGCCGTAGGTTTGCTTCATGACCTCAAACCGGCGCTGGTCCACCTGGATTTTGCCAGCGGCGCAATAGAGTTTGTGGGGGTCTTCCCCGGCGCGGGCGGGGGTGGCCAGCAGGGTGGCGAGGATGGCGGCGGCAATGCAGATTTTTGTCATGCTGGTCTCCCGTTAGAGCTGTTCGCATTCAAGTGGAAGTCAGGGCGGCGAAAGCTGGACCGCGCACTTCCAGTGCGCTGGCGCGGCGGTGGATCGCACCAAGCGTGGTGCCATTGAAGATGCCCAAAGGGCGCACTGGAAGTGCGCGGTCCGGGCTTCGCCACTTACTCTGCCCGATTCCATCAATAGGCATCCTGCTCTAGCCCCGGCCTTTGGGGCGAAGGGCGGTGAAAATGGCGAAGGCGCGCCGGTGCTCCACGCTTTCGGCATCGTGCGCGGCAATGGCACGCTCGGCCTCATTGATGAGGTTGCCTACAATTGCCGGTTCGAACTGCACGCTGGGCTCGTAGTCCGCCTCAAGCCGCTTTTCCTGCAAATTGATAAACGCAGTCGCAAACTGAACGATACCGGGTGGAAAGTTTCGGATGGCAGATCGGGATTCAATACAGCGCGACTTGGCGGGGCCATGATCAAGGTATCGATAGGCCTGCTGCGTTGCACGACCAAATTCTGTGCCCGCCGGAACAATCACGATCTCGCTAAAACTGGCGCAAAGGTGATGAAACAAAGCATAATAAGCTGTGCTGATAGCCCGACGAACCTCTGCGTCCGATGGCGCACCTGCCAGCAGCTTCCGGGCCGCTCCAATCAGAGCAATCGAACTATTCATCGCTTGGACGATTCCGCTCTGCGAATATGATGACTCGTATACGGGAACCGATATTCGCGCAATTCCAGCAGCCTCTTGCTCAAAGTATCCCTCAATTTTCCGGTTGCGCGGGCATCCAGAAATTGCAGGTCCGGGCGATGGTATAAATCAACAAAAATCGCCTCGTCCCCCGAAGCATCTTCCTTGGGCTCAATCGTGTAGGACACCAACTCATACTCATGCAGCACCTCCCGGATGCTGTCTTCAATCGCCTGCCGGACTTCCGGGCGGATGTCATGGATGATCATGAAAGCTCCTCAAGCCACCAGCGTGGTGCCAACTCGCCCTCTCCCGCTGACGGGAGAGGGCGATCCCAAACGATCAGGCAGCAATCTCGTTGCCAGCAAAAAACTGCGCGATTTCCAGCGCGGCGGTTTCTTCCCCATCCGAGCCGTGCACCGAGTTTTCGCCCATTGACAGGGCGAATTCCTTGCGGATGGTGCCTGGCGCAGCATTGGCCGGGTTGGTGGCACCCATGACTTCGCGGTATTTGGCGATGGCATTGGTGCCTTCCAGCACTTGCACAACCACCGGTGCTGCGCTCATCATTTCCGTCAACTCGCCAAAGAACGGGCGGGCGGCATGGACGGCATAAAAGGTTTCAGCCTGCTTCAGGCTCATGTGGATGCGCTTTTGCGCGATAATGCGCAGGCCTGCGGCCTCAATCTTGGCATTGACCGCGCCGGTCAGGTTGCGGGCGGTGACATCGGGCTTCAGGATCGAAAAAGTGCGCTGGGTCGTCATGGCGTTCAAAATCTCGCGGGTTGGGAGGGTGCGTCAAGCACCGCGCTTATAGAGCGGGGCTGTGAAGGCGGCAAGACATTGCTGGCACAGACATGGGTGGCACGTTGCAAAAACACCCCGCAAGTCGCCTTGCGGGGTATTTTTCATTTGGGTGACGCAGGTGTTTGCCAGGCATCAGGCCAGGTCAAAGCGGTCGAGGTTCATCACCTTGGTCCAGGCGGCGACAAAGTCCTCGACAAAGGATTTTTGCGCATCACTGGAAGCATAGACTTCCGACAGGGCGCGCAGCTGCGAATTGGAACCGAAAATCAGGTCGGCACGGGTGCCGGTCCATTTCAGTTCGCCGGTTGTGCGGTCACGTCCCTCAAAATCCTCTGCTGCATCCGACGTTGCTTTCCACACCGTGCGCATGTCCAGCAGGTTGACGAAGAAGTCATTGCTCAGCGTCTCCGCCCGTTTGGTGAAGACACCATGGCGGGAGCCGCCGGTATTGGCATTGAGAACCCGCAATCCACCGACCAGAACCGTCATTTCAGGTGCGGTCAGGGTCAGCAATTGGGCCCGGTCGACCATCAACTCCTCGGTTGAGACGGAATACCGCGTTTTCAGGTAATTGCGGAAGCCATCGGCAACCGGCTCCAGAACGCTGGCAGAGGCCACATCGGTCTGGGCCTGCGAGGCATCCATGCGCCCGGGTGTGAAGGGCACAGAAACCTCATGCCCGGCTTTTTTGGCAGCTGCCTCGACGCCAGCGCCGCCGCCAAGAACGATCAGGTCGGCCAGCGAGACTTTCTTGCCGCCCGACTGGGCGCGGTTGAAGTCCTGCTGGATAGCTTCAAGTTTCTGCAGCACCCCTGCGAGCTGGTCCGGCTGGTTGACGGCCCAGTCCTTTTGCGGGCTGAGGCGGATGCGCGCGCCATTGGCCCCGCCGCGCTTGTCCGAGCCACGGAACGTCGAGGCCGACGCCCAGGCGGTGGCCACCAGCTGGCTGACAGTCAGGCCGGAGGCGAGGATTTTGCCCCTGAGGGCGGCCACGTCCTGCGCGTCGATCACAGGATGATCCAGAGCCGGAATGGGGTCCTGCCACAACAGCACTTCTGCGGGCACCAGAGGCCCGAGGTAACGGGTGCGCGGCCCCATGTCGCGATGGGTCAGCTTGAACCAGGCGCGGGCAAAGGCATCGGCCAGCTGGTCCGGGTTTTCATGGAAGCGCCTGGAGATCGGCGCATAGATCGGATCCATCTTCAATGCGAGGTCCGACGTCAGCATCACCGGTGGATGGCGCCGCGAGGGTTCATGTGCATCGGGCACAGCCTGGGCAGCCGCGCCATCTTTCGGGATCCACTGATGGGCACCCGCCGGGCTTTTGGTCAATTCCCAGTCAAAACCGAACAATATATCGAAATATCCATTGTCCCACTTGATGGGGTCAGGAGTCCAGGCGCCTTCAAGGCCGCTGGTGATGGTGTGGGCACCCTTGCCGCTATGAAAACTGTTTTTCCAGCCAAGGCCCTGCTCTTCGATGCTGGCACCCTCTGGTTCCGGCCCGACAAATTTCACCGGCTCGGCGGCCCCATGGGTCTTGCCAAAGGTATGGCCGCCGGCGATCAGGGCCACCGTCTCCTCATCGTTCATCGCCATGCGCGCAAAGGTCTCGCGAATGTCGCGGGCCGAGGCCAGCGGGTCAGGATTGCCATTGGGGCCTTCGGGATTGACATAGATCAGGCCCATCTGGACGGCGGCAAGCGGATGTGCCAGATCGCGGTCACCGCTGTAGCGCGTGTCGGCGAGCCATTTGTCCTCGCCGCCCCAATAAATGTCCTCTTGCGCCTCCCAGACATCGGCTCGGCCAAAGCCAAAGCCGAATGTTTTGAAACCCATGGTCTCCATGCCAATGTCGGCGACCAGAATCATCAGGTCGGCCCATGAAATCTTGTTGCCGTATTTCTGCTTGAGCGGCCAAAGCAACCGGCGCGCCTTGTCGAGATTGCCATTGTCCGGCCAGCTGTTGAGCGGGGCAAACCGCTGCGTACCGGAGGATGCGCCGCCGCGCCCGTCGCCGGTGCGGTAGGTGCCTGCGCTGTGCCAGGCCATGCGCACGAACAATGGGCCATAATGGCCATAATCAGCCGGCCACCAATCCTGCGAATCGGTCAGCAGCTTCACAATGTCGGCCCGCAGGGCCACCAGATCGAGCTTGCCAACCTCCTTGGCATAATTAAATGCAGGCCCCATCGGACTGGAGAGGGCGGAATGCTGGTGCAGCACCTTGAGGTTGAGCTGGTTTGGCCACCACAGGCGGTTGGTCATTTCGCCGACGACGGCGTTGATCTTGTTGCCGCGCCCCATCGGGCATTTGGCGGCTTCTGTGATGTTCCCGTCCATGTTTCTCTCCATTAGTGGCTGGATATTCTGGTTGCAAACTGGTTGTCGCACCAAAGCCCCGGTGCTTGGGCGCAAGGCCCCCGCAACCTGCTTGGCAGCCTGTCTAGCAAAACGTGGCGATTAGTTTAAGTTGTATTTTCTGATTGTCGAGATAAGCTGAAATTATGATCAAACTGACCCTGAAACACCTGCGCTATTTCCAGGCCCTGGTGAGGCACGGCCATTTTGGCCGGGCGGCAGATGCCTGTGCCATCTCGCAGCCCGCTTTGTCCATGCAAATCAAGGAAATGGAGGAGACGCTCGGCACCGCTCTGTTCGAGCGGGGAGCGCGCCGCGTCAGTCTCACCAATTTTGGCGAAGCTTTTGCCCTGCGGGTCCACGAGATCATGCGTCAGGTCGATGAACTGGGCGATCTGGCACGGGCCTCGCAGGACCGCCTGATGGGCAGGCTGCGCATTGGCGTGATTCCAACCATCGCCCCGTATTTGCTGCCCGCCATCATCGCCAACCTGTCGCGGATGAACGCCAGCCTTGACGTCCATGTGCGGGAAACCACCACACCCAACCTGATCGGCGAGCTGCTGGACGGGCGGCTGGATACCGCCATCCTCGCCCTGCCGGTGTCCGAACCCTCCATGACGGAAATTGCACTGTTTTCGGAACATTTTGTGCTGGTGCGTCCCGGTTCGGAAGCAGGCAAGCCGGTGCCGAGCCGCGAAATGCTGCGGGAGATGCGGCTGCTGCTGCTGGAGGAGGGCCATTGCTTCCGCGACCAGGCCCTGTCGTTCTGCAATATTGGGCCCGCCCGCCCGCGCGAGATGCTGGACGCCAGCACGCTGTCGACGCTGGTGCAGATGGTGGGGGCCGGCATGGGGGTGACGCTGATCCCGGAAATGGCGGTGGCGGTGGAGACGCGCTCGGCCGCCGTCTCCATTGCCCGGTTTGAGCCGCCGCAACCCGCCCGCACCATCGGCATGGTCTGGCGCAAAACCAGCCCGCTGGCCCGGCAATTGCGGGAGATTGCGGGGGTGATCTGCGCGCCGCAAAATCAGCCGGGCTTGCGGGCATAAATTGTGGCCGGTCCGAAACTTCCAAAACTCAGTGTCCGCCCAAAATGCAGGCTGCATCCTGACGCCGCTTGCCTTACTGCCCCTTATCAGCCAAAACCCCGCCATGCTCCACATCAACGACATCACCTTCCGGCTCGGGCCGCGCGTCCTGTTTGACCATGCCAGCGCTGCCTTGCCGGAAATGGCGCGGGTGGGCTTTGTCGGGCGCAATGGCGCGGGCAAGACCACTTTGTTCAACATGATTGCGGGCGAGCTTCACCCCGAGACGGGCGAGATCAACATTCCCCGGTCCATGCGCCTGGGCCGTGTTGAGCAGGAAGCGCCGGGCGGCGACCAGACACTGGTGGATTTCGTGCTGGAGGCCGATCTGGAGCGCGCCGCACTTCTGCTGGAAGCGGAGACTGCCACCGACCCCTTGCGCATTGCCGACATCCACACCCGCCTCGTCGATATCGATGCCCATGCCGCCCCGGCCCGCGCGGCGAGCATCCTCACCGGCCTCGGCTTTGACACAGCGGCGCAAAACCGCGCGCTGCGCGAATTTTCCGGCGGCTGGCGGATGCGCGTGGCGCTGGCCGCCGTGCTGTTTGCCTCACCCGACCTGCTGCTGCTGGACGAGCCGACCAATTATCTCGACCTTGAAGGCACGCTCTGGCTGGTCGACTATCTCAAAACCTATCCGGCCACCATCCTTGTCATCAGCCATGACCGCGACCTGCTCGACGAGGTGGCCGACCACATCCTGCATCTGGACGCGATGAAGCTGACGCTCTGGAAGGGCAATTACAGCAGCTTTGAAAAACAGCGGCGCGAGGCCCAGACCATTCTGGCCAAGCAGGCCAAAAAGCAGGAAGACCGGCGCAAGCACTTGCAAGCCTTCATCGATCGCTTTGGCGCTTCCGCCACCAAGGCCCGCCAGGCCCAGTCGCGTGTAAAGATGCTGGCAAAGATGCAGGATGTGGGGGCCATCATCGACACCGATGTGCTGCCCATTCACCTGCCCTCGCCACACAAGGAGCTGGCTCCGCCGATTGTGGCGATGGAGGAAGTGTCGACCGGCTATGACGGGCGCATTGTGCTGCGCCACCTCGGCCTGTCGCTGTCCAATGATGACCGGATCGGCCTGCTCGGTGCCAATGGCAATGGCAAATCGACCTTTGCCAAACTGGTCGCGGGACGGCTGGAGGCGATGGGCGGCCAGCTCAGGCGTTCGTCGAAAATGCAGGTCGGCTTCTTCGCCCAGCACCAGATTGAGGAGCTGGACCCCGCCGAGACGCCTTATCAGGCGCTTTCCCGCTTGATGCCGGGGGCGTTCGAATCGAAAATCCGCACCGCCTGCGCCCGGATGGGTTTTCAGAACATCAAGGCCGACACGCGGGTGGCGCTGCTGTCGGGCGGCGAAAAAGCCCGCCTGCTGATGGGGCTGGCGACCCTGGCCGGACCGCATCTGCTGATCATGGACGAGCCGACCAACCATCTCGACATTGACAGCCGCGTCGCGCTGATTGAGGCGATCAATGAATATCGCGGTGCCGTTATCCTCGTCTCGCATGACCGCTATCTGCTGGAAGCCTGCGCCGACCGGCTCTGGCTGGTGGCCGATGGCACGGTGAAGAATTTTGACGGCGACATGGACGATTACCGCCGCTACGTGCTGGAACAAGCCGGTTCTGGCAGCGGCAAGCGCGCCAGAAAGAAGGAAGAGCCGAAGGAAACCCCGGTGCTCCAGCGCAAGGACGCCGCCCAGCGCCGCCGCGAAATGGCCCCGATGCGCAAGAAGCTGGAGGAGCTGGAAGCGACGATCGAAAAATTCTCCGGAC
>JAYVYA010000346.1:0-2738 GCA_043784745.1 Hyphomicrobiales bacterium | reverse complement strand
GATTCCAGCGACAATAACCGCCAGCACCATCGCGGCTTTGTGGTTGGCCTCGGGGATATAGGCGGACAGGCTGGGGTCAGCCTCGAACAGTTCGAAACTCGCGCGCCGCAACCGCGCCGGCCGGCAGTGCTCCTGCGCCAGCTGTGACAGGCAGGACGGCGTGGTGATGGCAAATCGGGGGGCACCCTCCAGCGTCTGCCGGGCCGTCTCAACCAGCCGGGCGATGGCTTTGCCGCGCGGTGCCAGCAGCCAGCGGGGGCCGGACAATGGCACTATTTCCAGCGCCCCGGCATGCACCGCCTCGGGGAATGGCATCCTCGAAACCACAGGTGCCGGGCCGTCATGAAAGCGCACGCCACAATGGCGGGCCAGCGCACGATAAAAGCTGGCCTCGTCCACCAGCCCTTCGCCCAGCAGGACAGAATCGGCGGGCACGCCTTCCTCGCTCGCTTGCCGGGCGATTTTCAGCAATATTCCGGGATCGACGCCAAAGGCAGCCAGAAACGCAATTTCTGGCGGAAGCGATGGCGGATTTGAGGCGGCGCGGGGCCTTGCAGCCCTCCCGGTCGCGTGCGAAATAACCTGGGACGGAAACGGATATTCCGGCATTCCATCCGCCAACGCGGATATTCTACGCATGAAAACGCCCTAAATACATTAATCAACGGCTAAAGTGTAACATGAGAAATCCATTCGTCAACCGGTTGAATTTATGCGTGTTGTCGCTCGCCCTGTGGGCAGCCTGGGGCCAGCTGTCGCCCGGCCATGCGGCTGAGGACGTGTTCATCCCCAGTTTCTTCGATCCGGCACGTCGCCTCGCCAAACCGGAAATGGCTGGCCTCAAGCTGATCCGCTTCCTGACGGAGGATGATTTTCCGCCCTTCCATTTCACCACGCCGGACGGCACTTTGACGGGTTTTGATGTGGAAATCGCCCGCGCCGTTTGTGAAGAGCTAAAATTGCCCTGCACCATCCAGCCGCGCCGCTTCGAGACGCTGGTGGAGGCGCTGCTGGCGGGGGAGGGCGATGCCCTGATTGCCGGCATGGCGAAAAATGCCCAAACCCGGACAAAACTGGAGTTTTCCGCCCCCTATTACCGCACCCCTGCCCGCTTCGTCACCGCCCGAACCACAACCCTCGCCGCTGCCACGCCGGAGGCGCTAGCTTTCAAGACCATCGGTGTTGAACAATATTCTGCCCATGAGGCCTATTTGAAAGCCTTTTTCCCTAAATCATTGCTGAAAACCTTCGATGGCCGCGATGCGGTGCGCGCCGCGTTGAAGCGCGGGGACATCGATGCGCTGTTTGGCGACGGCATTTCGCTGAGCTTTTGGCTGAATGGCGCGGATGCCGGGCAGTGCTGCCGCTTTGCTGGCGGGGCCTATACCGAAAGCGCTTATTTTGGCGAGGGGGTCAGCATCGGCTTTCGCCGGGAAGATGTAATGCTGCGCCGGGCCATCGACTATGCCTTGCAAAAAATTACCGAGAAGGGCCTCTACACCGACCTTTACTTAAAATATTTCCCGGTCGGGTTTTATTAATCACGCCCAAAACAAAACGGCCAGCCGCTGGAGACGGCTGGCCGACATTGGGTTTACGCACTCACTCGAACCGGGCGGTCAATCGCAGACTTGGACCTTCCGGTAGCCAACGATATAACCATAGCGGTTAACCACTGGTTTCCGTTCCAGGTAGCAGTCGCCGTAATCGCCGGAATATCCGGAATATCCAGAATAACCATAATTGCCATAATAGGCCGGACGCGACTGCGAGGCGATGATGGCCCCAGCGGCCAGCCCGCCAAACAGGCCGAGCGCTGCCGGGCCACCCCAGCCGCCATGCCGCCAGCCGCCATGCCAGCCAGCCTGTGCCGGAGCCGCAGCAGCGGCCAGCAAGGCCAAGCCTGCGAGAGAGGAAACGGCGATTGTTTTGAATGAACGGGTCATGACACTCTCCATCTGGGGGGTGGCTGTGCCACCGTATTTGCAATGTCTCGCGGGCGGAACACCTGCTGCGATTAACGCCTTTTTATTTCCCCCAAGATGAACAGGAGGTGACTAAAGGCGCTTGTCCAAAACCAATGCCCCAAAACCGCCCTTGACCTTGCCCGGCCAATCCTCATCTTGGCGGCATGAGCCTTACCGTTTCCCGATCCTCCGGCAGTCTGGCCGCTGACCGCCGCTTTGCCTGGGGCGCGGCGGCAGCGGCTGAGGGGGATCATGCAGCCGCCGCCGGCCTGTTTGCGCAGACGCTGGAAATCGCCCCCGCTTTCGCCGCCGCCGCCTTTGCGATGGGCACCGCCCGTGCCGCCTTGGCGGACAGGGCTGGCGCAGGGCAGGCATTTGAACTGGCGCTCGCCCTTGATCCGGCGGACGAGCAGGGCGCGGCCCTGCACCTTGCCCGCCTCGGATTGCGGGAAACCCCGCAAACCGCCCCGCAAGCTTGGGTGCGGGAATTGTTCGACGCTTATGCGCCGGGGTTTGATGCACATCTTTCGGGTGCCCTGCAATATCGTGCGCCAAAAGTGCTGGCGGAGCTGGTCGGACAGGTGACGCAGCGCCGGTTTGGCACCGCGCTGGACCTTGGGTGCGGCACCGGGCTGTCGGGCGAAGCTTTCCGCGCCAGATGCGACCATCTGTCCGGGGTCGATCTGTCGCCCCGCATGATTGAATGCGCCCGCCGCAAAAACATCTATGACCGGCTGGTGGTGGTGGACATTGATGCGTTTCTGGCCAGTC
>JAYVYA010000345.1:0-4945 GCA_043784745.1 Hyphomicrobiales bacterium | reverse complement strand
GTAATTACATTTTCTACCGCTCCCGCATCTACAAAATAGTGCAATAAACGTAACGTATTCAACATATTGCACGCGTGCCCTCCAACGATTAGGAAAAGCCTGTGCCTAATATGAATTTTTGCAAATTCGGATTTGCAAAATTTCACTTGCCAGAATTCGTTCTCTCTCACCCAAACACCCTCGCAAACACCGCATCCACCTGCTTGAAATGATAGCCCAAATCAAACAGCTGCTCCAGCTCCGCCCCCGGCAGAGCCTTCGAAACCTCGGCATCGGCCTTCAAAAGCGCCAGAAAATCGCCTTCCCCCCGCCACACCGGCATGGCGTTGCGCTGCACCAACCTGTAGGCGTCTTCGCGGGAAATGCCCTTTTGCGTCAGGGCCAGCAGCACGCGCTGGGAGTGGATGAGGCCGCCGAGGCGGTCGAGGTTTTTCATCATGTTTGCTGGATACACCAGCAGCTTTTCCACCACGCCGGTTAGCCGCGCCAAGGCAAAATCCAGCGTCACGGTGGCGTCGGGGCCAATCATCCGCTCCACCGAGGAATGCGAGATATCCCGCTCGTGCCACAGCGCCACATTCTCCAGCGCGGGCGTCACCATGCCGCGCACGAGGCGGGCGAGGCCGGTGAGGTTCTCGGTCAGCACCGGGTTGCGCTTGTGCGGCATGGCGCTCGAACCCTTTTGTCCCTCCGAGAAAAACTCCTCCACTTCCAGCACTTCGGTGCGCTGCAAGTGGCGGATTTCGGTGGCGACGCGCTCGACGCAGGAGGCGACGACGCCCAGCGTGGCAAAAAACATGGCGTGCCGGTCACGAGGGATCACCTGCGTCGAAATCGGCTCCACCGCCAGCCCCATTTTTTCCGCCACATGGGCTTCGACGCGCGGATCTATGTTGGCGAAGGTGCCCACCGCTCCCGAGATGGCGCAGGTGGCGACTTCCGCGCGGGCAAGAACCAGCCGGGCGCGGCAGCGGGTGAATTCGGCATAGGCTTGCGCCAGTTTCAGCCCAAACGTCACCGGCTCGGCATGGATGCCGTGCGAGCGGCCAATGGTGGGCGTCATCTTGTGCTCAAGCGCCCGGGTTTTCAGGGCGGCGAGCAGGGCATCGACATCCGCGATCAGAATGTCAGCGGCGCGGGAAAGCTGCACAGCCAGGCAGGTGTCGAGCACGTCGGACGAGGTCATGCCCTGGTGGACAAAGCGGCCTTCCGCGCCGATGAACTCGTTGAGATGGGTGAGGAAGGCGATGACATCATGTTTGGTTTCGCGCTCAATCGCGTCAATCCGCGCCACATCAAACGTCACATGGCCGGCCTTTTCCCAAATGGCGGCGGCGGCTGATTTGGGAATGACGCCGATGTCGGCCAGCGCATCGCAGGCGTGGGCCTCAATCTCGAACCAGATTTTGAAACGGGCCTGCGGCTCCCACAGGGCGACCATGGCGGGGCGGGAATAACGGGGGATCATCGGCATACCTTGCTGAAAGCTTGATGCGGCGGGGTAACATGGGCACGGGGCAGGGTCCACCCCCGGCGCAGGGGCGGCTTGATTTTGCGGGCCAAAGCCATTCTATTGAACCGGGGCAGAATGGGCGGAGCATAATGTCGAGACTCTGGATTTTGAGGCTGGTTGTGTGCGCACTGGCTGCGGCTGCTGCGCCAGCGCAGGCGGCCCGGTCGGCCTGGGAGGTTGGCCAAAGGCGCGCCCACAAGCTGGGTTACAGCGAGGCGCAAGCGGCCTGCTTTGCCGGAGTGTTCGAGCGGTATGCCCATATCGGCCCAAGGGGCCATTTTGCCTTGGCGGGCGGGCGCAGCCGCCGCGGGCCAATGGGGGCCGAATTGTGGAACGATTGCAGGATTTACTGGTGAGTTCTGCTGGCACCGCCCCCGATGTGCTGGTGCTGGGCGCGGGCATTGTAGGCGTCTGCACCGCCCTGCACCTGCAAGCGCGCGGGCGCTCGGTGGTGCTGGTCGACAAGCACAGCGAGGCGGGGCGCGAGACCTCCTATGGCAATGCCGGGATTATCGAGCGCTCCTCGGTGCGGCCCTACATGTTTCCGCGCGACCTTGCGACGATTGTGCGGGTGGCGCTGAACCGCTCGGTGGATGTGCGCTACCATGCCAATGCCCTTCGTGAGGTGCTGCCCTGGCTGGCGCAGTATTTTGTGAAATCCTCTCCGGCGGGGATTGAACGCACTGCCCGTGCGGCGCTGCCGCTGATCGAGCGCAGCGTGGTGGAACATGAAGCGCTGATGGCAGCGGCGGGCGCGGAGCATCTGGCGAGCCGGACGGGCTGGATCAAGCTCTACCGCACACGGCAAAAATTCGACAGCGCCATAGCGGAAGTGGCCCGGCTGGCACCTTACCAGCTGGATATCGAGGTGATGGACCGGGCGCGGCTGGCGCAAGTGGAGCCCCATGTCAGCGGCGGGCTGGGCGGCGTGCATTTCAGGGATTCGGTCTGCATTTCTGATCCCGCTGCCCTGTCAAAGGCCTATGCTGACCTGTTTGCGGCGCGGGGCGGGCTGTTGGTGCGCGGGGATGCGCTGACTTTGGCGCAACATTCTGGCGGCTGGTGCGTGGCGACGGAGAGTGGGCTGGTATCCGCCCGCGAAGCGGTGGTGGCGCTGGGGCCATGGTCGGCGCAATTGTTGCGCCCGCTTGGCTACCGCATTCCGCTCGGAATCAAGCGCGGCTACCACTTGCATTTTGGCGCGGCGGGCAATGCCGTGCTCAACCGTCCGGTGCTGGATGAAGAGGCGGGCTATCTGCTGGCCCCGATGCAGCAGGGTATCCGCCTGACCACTGGCGCGGAATTTGCCCGGTTTGGCGCGCCGTGCAGCCCGGTGCAGATCGCACTGGCCGAACCCCTGGCACGAAAGATGTTTCCGCTGGCGGAGCGGCGCGATGGCCAGCCATGGATGGGGCGGCGGCCCTGCCTGCCGGACATGCTGCCGTTGATTGGCCCGGCGCTGCGGCACCGCGGGCTGTGGCTCAATTTTGGCCACCAGCACCATGGCTTGACGCTGGGGCCGGTGACGGGGCGACTGCTGGCGCAGATGATGACGGGGGAGGAATTGCTGGCCGATCCCGCCCCCTATGCATTGGAGCGGTTCGGCTGAATGGGGCGCACCAGGGCGAGGGTCCGCTACCGCTATCGTGGAGCGGAAAGGCCCGCATCCCGCTTTGCCGACCTTCTCCAGTGAAGGACGAGAGAAAGGGAAGGCGTGCCCTCCAATTTATCTCCCGCCAAACCGCCCCCGCCAGTCCGGCAGCGCGCCCTCGAACGGCAAAGCCCGCGCTGCATGGACGCCCCGGGCGATGGCGCGGGCGAGGCAATCGCCGGCCATAGCGGCAATTTCCGTCATCGCGGCGCGGTCGGCCTCGCGCGGCGGACCGCCCAGCGCAGCAGCAAACACAGTATCGCCGTCCATCAGGGCGTGGGCAAAGCGCAGCGCTTTGGGCAAACCGTCATGGGCGGCAATGGCGAGGCGGTGGACCATGGCCTTGTCGAGCGCTGCATCGGTGGCGATGAGGGCGATGGTGGTGGCGGGCTGGTTCTGGCCTTTCCAGGCCAGCGCCTGGATGGCTGGCGTCAGGGCAGGGGGCCAGCCAAGGCCGCCAAACTCGCCGCCTTGTTCATAAGGCGCGGCCCAGAAATGCGGGCCTTCGCCCATGATGGCCGAGGCCAGGGCATTGACGACAACGAGGGCAGCCACCCGGATGCCGCCGGACGTGACCGCGCTGGCCGAGCCAAGGCCGCCCTTGAGGTTGACCGTCGTTGCCCCGTAGCCGCCGCCCGCCGTGCCCAGCGCAAACGGGCCGGTGCGTGCATTGGTGGCGGCCTGATAGCCGAGTTCGCGATAGGGCGGGTAGCGGCCCCATTGCTTGTCGCCGCCGTTGAGCAAATCAAAGCAGATGGCTTGCGGCACCAGCGGGATGCGCATGGGGCCTACAGCAAAACCGCGCCCGGCCTCGCGCAGAAACGCCTGCACGCCGCTGGCGGCATCAAGGCCAAAGGCGGAGCCGCCGGAAAGCACGATGGCATCGACGCCGCTGGCCATTTTATCCGGCTGCAACAAGTCCGTCTCGCGCGTGCCCGGCGCGCCGCCGTGCACGGCAACCGAGACGGTGGCGGGGATGTCGAACAGGACGGTGGTGACGCCCGAAGCCAGCGCCGCATCATGGGCATGGCCGACACGCAGGCCGGGAATGTCGGTGAGGAGGTTGAGCATGGGCAATCCAAACAAAAAGGCCCGCCCTTGCGGGCGGGCCTTTCCAGAGATCAGGCGCGAACCTTAGTTCTGCACATAGGTAATCTTGCCGTCAGCGCCTTTTTTCCAGGTGTACATCACGTAGTCAGCGTCCTGGCGGTCGCCCTTCTTGTCATAGGCGAACTTGCCGATGACGGTGTTGAAGGCCATGCCGGAGTGGATGGCTTCTGCCACTTTCTTCGGCTCCAGTGATTTGGCATGTTCTGCTGCCTGCTTGATGACCTGCACAGCGGCGTAGCTGTAGAGGACGTAACCGCCGGCATCCACCTTCTTGGCTTCGAACTTCTTGATCACTTCAGCGGCTTCCGGCTTCTTGCGCGGATCGGGACCGAATGTCATCAACGTGCCCTCGGTGCCTGGGCCGCCGATGGCTGCAAATTCGTTGTCGGTGATGCCGTCACCCGACATCATGACGGCTGTCACACCCTGGTCGCGCATCTGGCGAACCAGCAGGCCACCTTCGGTGTGGAGACCACCCCAATAGACGATTTCAGCGCCGGAAGCCTTGATTTTGGAGACAACCGCCGAATAATCCTTCTCGCCGGGGTTGATGCCTTCATACAGCACTTCCTTGCCGCCACCCTTGTTGTAGGCCTTCTTGGTTTCGTCGGCCAAACCCTGGCCATAGGTGGTCTTGTCATGCAGGATCGCAACCTTCTTGCCCTTCAGTT